>NZ_JBEPQF010000036.1:0-71635 GCF_040547695.1 Bradyrhizobium sp. JR4.3
AGATCGGACGCGGTCGCGCCGGCGATCGTGGTCGAGACGTTGGACTTCGAGGAGTAGCCGACGGTGGTCTGCAGCGCCTGGTTGGCGATCGACTTCGCGCTGTCGATCAGCTTCTGCAGCGAGGTGATGCCGGTGTTGGCGGCCTGCAGCACCTGCACGCCGTTGGCGATGCCATCGAGCAGGTTGTTGATGTCGCTGGCACGGTTGTCGAGCGACTGTGCCGTGAAGAAGTTGGTGGGATTATCCAGGGCCGAGTTGACGCTCTTGCCGGTCGACAGGCGGTTCTGCGTGGTGGCGAGAAGATCAGCGGTGGACTGGAGGGAGAGCAGGTTCTGACGAACCGAGGAGGAGAGAACGATACCGGACATTGGGTGTTACCTTTCTGGTAAACGACGCTTACTGTTACGCGTCTGCATGGATCGAGTGACCCAGCGACCGGCGAACCGTGGAGGGGAGTCCTCTAACGAAACATGAAATGGAATCGGCGCTTTTGCCGAGTCGGCGCGCGATTCGGCCCAGTTGCACACTCGCGACGCTAGGCCGCCGGGCGATTTCGACCTTGATATGATTGAGCTTTTCCGCGGCACCGGCCGGGATTTACAACTCGTTAACTAGTCTTGATGGAGTATTGCGCCCTGATCCGCCGCAACACACGCTCGGTTACGAAAGCGTTGATGGAGAACAGGCATGGCCCTCAAGGTCGAGCTCAGACCGCACGAACGCATCATCGTCGGCAACTGCGTGATAACCAACACCGACCAGCGCGCCCGCCTTCTGATCGACGGCGACAACGTGCCGATCCTGCGCGAGCGCGACATCCTCACGCCGGAGACTGCCGACTCGCCCGCCAAGCTCGTCTATCTGGCGGTCCAGCTCATGTACATCTCGCCGGATCCGCAGACCCAGCACGGCACCTATTTCAACCTGGTGCGCGACATCGTCACCGCGGTGCCGAGCTCCTGGCCGATCATAGAAGGCATCAACAACAACATCCTCAACGGCGACCTCTATCGCGCGCTGAAGGATGCCCGCAAGCTGATCGCCTATGAAGAGAAGTTGCGGGGCCAGTTCGAGGCCACGCATCCCAAGACGGAAGCGGACCAGGACGTCAGCACCGCCGCCTGACCCCGGGCGTTCGCGCGGCCACGCTGCGCGAACGACCAAGCGGCACGAACGACAACGGCCCCGGATCCTCTCCGGGGCCGTTGTCGTTTCAGACATGCATCGAGCTACTGTGCCGCGAGCGGCGGCGCCTCGACCTCGATCACTCCCCCGCTCCGCCGTCCGCCGAATTCCAGCACCGCTGCGATCAGCGCATCGATGTCGGTCTCTTCGGTGCGGTGATTGACGATCGCGGCGCGGATCGCAAACCTGCCGTCCAGCGTCGTGCTCGATGGCGCCGCGATACCGGACTCCTGGATGTCGGCGACGATCTCGCGATTGACCTCGTCGGCAGCGCGGTAGCGGAAGCAGACGATGTTGAGATTGACCGGTGCCAGCAACTCCAGCCACGGCTCGGCGAGAACGCGCGTCTCCAGATATTTCGCCAGCGCACAGCTTCGCGCGATCACCGCACCAAGCCGATCGGTGCCGAACGTCTTCAGCGTGAACCACGTCTTCAGCGCACGGAAGCCACGCGACAGATCGGGGCCGAGATCGCAGGGCCATATCGCGCCGGCCGCAAGCCCCCTCGCCTCGCGACGCAGATAGGCCGCGGGCTGCGCAAAGGCTTGCCGATGCTGCTCGCCGTCGCGCACCAGCAGGAAGCCGGCATCATAAGGCACCTGTCCCCATTTGTGGAAGTCGAGCGCAATGGAATCGGCAAGCTCGATACCGCCGAGCAGCGGCGCAAGTTCGGGCGACAGGATCGCGAGCGCACCGAAGGCGCCGTCGACGTGAAACCAGATTCCCTCCTCGCGACACAGCTGCGCGATCGCCTTGAGATCGTCGATCGCACCGATATCGACCGTACCGGCGGATGCGACGACCAGGAACGGCTTGAAGCCGACCTCGCGATCGATCGCGATCTGCGCACGCAGCGCGGCAACGTCCATGCGATGATCGGCATCGACGCCGATCTTGCGCAGCGCATCGCTGCCAAGCCCGGCGATGTCCATCGCCCTCGAGACGCAGCCATGCGCGGTCTTCGACGTATAGGCGGTGAGAAGCGCACCGTCATTACCGATGCCGTATTGCCGCGCCAGCGTGCCGAGCGCGCTCGTACGTGCCACCAGCACCGCCATCAGATTGGCCATCGACGTGCCCGTGACGAAGATGCCGCTCGCGCTTTCCGGGAAGGCGAACAGGCGGCGCATCCAGTCGACGACCTGGCGCTCCACCTCGATCGGCATATGGTCGCGGCCGCCGAGATTGGCGTTGAGGCCTGCCGCGAGCATTTCCGCGACCATGCCGACCGCGGTGCCGCCGCCATGCACCCAGCCCATGAAACCGGGATGGACGTTGCCGGTCACATAGGGCGCGACATGTTCGGAGAAATCGCGATAGACGTCGGCGAGATCGCTCGCCTCGCGTGGCACCTCGGCCTTGAATGCCGCGCGGACGCCGTCGGGAATCGGCTGCCACACCGGACGCGCGCGAACGTTGGCGATGCCGTCGATCGTCTCGTCAAGCATGCGATGGGCGAGCGCGCGAAATTCGCTCCAGTCCTGCGGATCGAGCGAAGTGTGCGTGACGGCGCTTTGCGTGTTGCGGATGATCTCGTTCATGCTGCACTCTCCTCGCCTGCTCGCACATGCCGCGACAGCATCGCCGTGAATGCCGCAAAGATCTTGCGCATCTGCGGCGGCTTGTACGGAAACACGGCCGGCGGATCCATGTTGTGAACGACGGCAGTATTGTCGGCTTCGAAGACCAGCAGCTCGCGGTTCTGGTTCTCGGCGCAATCGACGATGAAGTAATCGAGGCCGACGCGCCTGCTCATTTCGTCCAGCGCGATTTTGTGGCGCGCCGCGAACGCATGGTCGAAGTCGAGCATGAAGACGGCTTCCTCGGCCCTCTTCTCCTCGCTGAACGCCATGAACGCGTTGAGATACCAGATGTCCCAGCGATCGGCGATCGCCATGTGGCAGGCATAGGGTTTGCCGTCGACCATGGCGAGACGATATTTGCGGTAGAGCCCGTCGGGACTCGCATAATCGACGAAGCGTGCGACGAAGAAGTTCTGCTCCTGCCGCTCGGCGAGATAGGCAGCGAGCGCCCCAGCATCGTCGAGCTTCGCGAGGCCGACGCCGGCATGCGTACCGCGCGGCCGCACGATCATCGGAAAGCGCAGTTCGCCCGTAATCTCCTCGCAGATGATCTTGCCTTGCGAAAGCTCCGACAATTGCGCGCGCGTCGTGGGGGCGGTCACGGGAATTTCGAGGCCGGGCACGCCCGCCAGCAGACGATACAGCTTGTCGCGATCGAGATTGCCGATGAGATCGGGACGATTGAGCAGCGGCCTCGGCCAGTGTGGCGCGGCCTTCTCGATCACCGCGAGCGCCTCCCGGCACTCCTCGGAATCGGATGCGATCACGATGGCGATGTCGTGCTCGGGCAAAGTCTCCGGCAGGCCGATGCCCTTGACCACGTAGAGCGTCAACAGCTCGATGTCGGAGTCTTCAAGCAGGAAGTCGATCGGCGTATTGCCGCCCATGTCGATATCGGCGGCGAGCGCGAGCACGCGCAGCCGGGGTTTTGGAGCCGCGCAAGGCGTACGAAACAATTGGTGGAAGGAGAGCACCTCGGTCTGGATCACGAGCCCGGCCTCCTTCTCGCCGAGAAGCTGGGCAATCAGCGAGAGATCGAGGCCTTCGCCGGCCTCCGCCGTCCCCTCCTCGATCCGCGCCAGCAGTCGCTCGCGCAACGGATGCAGGTCGCCGCCCTCGAAGGCGCGGCGCGTCAACTGCGCAAAGCCGATGCGGTCGGCATGGTTCTGCGTGGTCACGCCGATCGGCGCGGAAACTGGATGTTGCATCTCATACCTCGAACGCGGACTTTACCGGCGCGCCCACGACCGCGCCACGGTCAAGCAATAGCTCGATCTTCACCAGCACATGGGCGATGCGATCGAGAACGTGCTGCACATTGCGTTGCGCCTGCATCGTATCCGGCGACCACGCCTCGGTCACTAATCGCGCGCCGACGCAGAGGCGCAACACGGCCTGCGGCGCACCGTCCTGCCGCTCCAGTCGGACCGGCTGGCCGACGAGACAGCGCTGGGCGGCCACTTGCCGGTCCGCCGCGCTGCCGCTGATCTCCTCGGCCACGTCGCGCGCCAGCGCCCGATGCACGGCGCTGGTCTCGGCGAGCGAGACCGGCTCGCCGCCGCGCAGCAGCGTGAACGGAAAGATGGTGGCTTGGGCGAATTCCTCGTCGTCCGCGCCGGACTTCTCGATCGTGGTGGGAACGGCACGAAGCGACGGCGACAACGCGATCATGCTGTCGATGCCGGCTGCAAGCTCGGCCAGCATCCTGGCGCGGAAAGCCCCGGGCACGGCGTAGTAGCTGCCGATCTCGGCCAGCGCGGCCTCCCAGCGCAGCCATTGACCGAAATTCGGCCGGCGCTCGAAGCGCGAGCGTAACGTCGTCCACGCCACCGGCCAGTCGCAGCGGCCGGCATAATCGAAGATGCCGGGCGCGATCCCGCCCATCCGTTCAATTGACCGCGACAGGCCTTTCGGCAGCAGCAGCGCACCGCTGAAGGCGGGGCCGCCGAAAAATTTCGAGCCGGTGATCAGCACCATGTAACCGCGGTCGAGATAGGCGCGCAGCCGCCGGCGGCCGAGCCGCGCCTGACAGGCGTCGACGACGATTTGAACCTTGCGCGGCCAGCGCCGCGCGATCTCATCGAGACAGGCCTCGCTTGGGGCGCGCCAACCGAGTTTTGACGAATCCATGATCTGCAACAAAACGCGCCGGCCTTGCGCGAGGCTGGTCTCGACCGCGCGCAGCACGGCGGAATCGGCATCGGGGCCCATGGCAATGCCGGACGCCAAGCCGGCCGCCATGTCGATCAGCGGCACCGCAATGCTGTCGCCGGCGAGCCCCGTTAGCGCCCCGTCCTTGCGCACGGCCATGCCGCCTGCCGTCATCGTGCTGAAATGGTGGCCGCGTGCAGTATGCGGCGTCCCGCTTCCGGTCTGGTCGGCGCCGACCACGATCGTCACCGGCGCCGCGCCGAGCACCGCGCGCGCCACGAACAGGGCGTGAAGCTGGGAGTCCGTGCCGGAGGGCGAGAACACGACGTCGATGCGCGACGAGAGCGCAAGGTGGCCGCGCAGCTCTTCGCGCATGTCCTCGCAACGGGCATCGAAGGCGATTTCGACCTCGTCGAACAGACATTTGTGCATCAGCTCTTCGCGCGCCAGCGCAGCGCGGTCGTAGGCCATCTGCGAGATCGTCGACGCGGTCGCGGAAGCGAAATTCCAGAGCTCCGGCTCCGGCGACGCCGCGCAGCCATAGGCATTGACACGGTCGTTCGGATCGAGCGCCAGCCGCGGATCTCCGCCGGAGGCGAGCAGCGTATCCAGCGGTGTGAAGAGGTCGCGCAGGCGATAGCGCGAGCCGCCGTCGGACGAGCGCTCGCTGGCTGACAGACGGGATGCGCCGGCGCTCATCCCGAAAGGCTCACGCCGCATCGGCCGCCGCCGCGGGCGCCGGTGCGAATTGCGAGCTGATATCGCCGTGGAACACCGACGGCCCGACGTGATCGAGCGAGCTTTCGATATCGGCCCAGATCTCGCCGCCGATGTCGGTCCAGCGCTTGCAGAACGCGAAGTCCTCGGACAGATAGGTGCCGGTCGACGGATCGATCATGCATTCGAACAAGGCAAACCGGTTCTGGCTCGCCACCAGCGTGTCGTGCGAATGCTCGCGGAAGAATTGCAAGGCCGCGTAGTCCGGATGGCGGCACATCGCCTCCAGCACGGAGCGCCGGATCATCAGGAAGCCGGTGCCGGCGTAGCGCACGCGCGTGAAGCCATTCACCACCACGATGCGGTCGGGGTCCTCGATCTCGAGCACGTAGTCGAGCGATGCGGCCGGGACGTCGGTGCGGCCGGACTGGATCGCCCGCGCGGCCTTGTCCCAATTGATCCGCTTGATCGGATAGCAGCCGGCGACGACGTCCGCGCCGCACTCGATCAGCCGGAACACCTGCCCCGGCTTGAAGCCGATGTCGGCGTCGATGAACAGGAAATGCGTCGCCTCGGGGTCGTCCAGGAACATCGCGGCCAGATTGGCCCGCGCGCGCGTGATCAGCGCATCGCCGTCGCGCAGCAGCACCTTGAGCTCGAGATTGGCCATGCCGTGCACGGCGCGCTGGAGCGCGAAGATCGAACTCGCATAGATGCTCGTCACCTGCCCGCCGAAACATGGCGTGGCCACCACCAGCTTCATCTTGTCCGACATCGGCAGCTCCGCCCCGCTCCAATCCTCACCAAGAGGTAAAGAGGCATGGTTAACGGCGCCTTAACGCCGGCTTACAGGAACTTGACGAGCGAGAGCTGCGAGAGGTTCGAGGTCACCTGGTAGGACGCCTGCAGCGCGTTCTGGAGCGACAGGATCTCGCTCGCGACCTGGTCCGGCGAGGCCGATTCCGCCTGGTCGATGATGGTCTGGAGCTGCGCCTTGGCCTGGGTCTGGCGCGAGCTTGCGTCCTTCATGGTGTTCTGGGCCATCGCGAGGTCGGTCTGAATGTCCTCGACGCGCTGCTGGCCGGTCTGCTTGGTCAGGGCCTGCGTCACCCGCAGGCTCAGCGCGGCGACCTGCCCGCCCGAATACTGCCCGGTCGGCGAGGTCGAGAACGTCCCGAACACGGCGACCGCCTGCAGCTCCTTGCGGATGGCGTCCTCGTTCGCCTGCGCGCCATACTGCACCGTGACGGAATCGTCGACCCGGGCCATCGCGGTGGAGCGCGGCGAGCCGGGGCCGTCATTGCCCAGGTACCATTGCACGGTGGTCGCCGAGCCGTTCACCAGCGTCGTCGCCGAGCCGAGGGGCGAAGAGCCGACGCGCAGCGGAGCCTTTGCCGCCGTGACCGGGGAGGTCGTGAAGCCGAGCGCCGCGAACGCCGTGCTGTTCGAGCTCGTGATGTTGAGGCTCCCGGGATCGTCCGTGTTGATCGTGATCACGCCGCCATGGATGGTCGACGGCTTCGTAGTGCCGGTGATCTGATCGATCTTGCTCAGAAGAGTTGTGATGTTGTCGGTAATGTTGATCTGGTTTGGGCCTGTGGCGCCCGAGGCGACGAAAGTCAGCGTCTGACCGTTCACCGTGATCGTATCGGGGCTAACCGCAGGCGGACCCGCCGACCCCGCCTGGAACGCCGCTGAGAGGACCTCCGGGCCGCCAGCGGTCGCAGTGCCGCTCAGCACAGTTGAACCGGTGATTGGAGGCGTCGACGCCGCGCTGCCGCGCGTCACGCTGCTGAGACCGAGCGCCGTGGCCGCCGCGCCGCCGGTGACCGCCACGTCGGTGCCGGTGCCGGTCGCGATCTGGATATTGCCGCCGGCGCCCAAAGTCACGTTGGCGGCGGGGATGCCGGCGGCCGTCGCGATTGCATTCAAGATATCAGACATCTTCGCGGCGCTGCCCGAAGCCAATCCGATCGTGGTATTGCCGCTGGCCGTCGTGACGGTGGTGACGGTAGGGTTGAAGGTGATCGTGTGGGCGCCGCTCGCGCCGGTGATGGTCAGGGCGGTACCGGTCGGAGCGTTGGCGAGCGCGTTGAGAATGGTCCCGTTGAGATTGGGTGTCGCCGATGGATCGAGCGACGTGGCCGTCGTCGCGACCGCCGATGCGCTGTCCTGCAACGCGACCGAGCCCGTCCCGGTCGTCGAGGTATAGGAGCGCAGATTGCCGGCGGCCGCCACATTCGCGATGGCCGACCCCACTGTGTTGAAGAAATTGTCGCCGGCGGTGACGGCGGACGCCGCCACCAGCGAGGTGCCGGCGAGCTTCTTGATCGCGGTGTTCAGTGCGGTGTTGAGGTTCGTCGCCGTAATGTTCGGGTCCGGAGGAACGACCGGAACGACATTGGGTTTACCGGGGTCGATGGCAAAGCTGCCGACAGGCGTCGGCGTCGCCGTCGACGCCGTCAGGTCGATCTGCTCGGTCGAGCCATCGGGCAGCGTGAACTGCACACTCAGCGTATCACCATTGCTCGGGTTGACGCCGTTGAGATCGACCGAGAAGGACACCGGCGATCCGCTCGGGCCGGTGACCGTCGCGGTCGGCATCTTCGAGGACACGGCCGCGATCTTGAGGCCAAACGGCGATCCTGCGAAGTCCTCCGACACCTTCACCGAGCTCGGCGTTGGCTGCGTCTGCACCAGACGGCCCATGCCGTTGGCGCCGAGGTCGGCGGCCTGCCGCTCCGCCATGACGGTCTTGAAGCCCGCCTGCGTCGTGGTGCCGTTGATGATGTCGCCGGCATTCGCGACCGACTGCGTGTTGAAGGCGGTTCCGGAGAACAGATAGTGGTTGCCGGACTGCGTGTTGAGAACGCCGACCATCGAGCCGAATTGCGCGGCTGCGGTGTTCTGCGCAACCGTCTGGCCGTTGACGTTGAGATCCTGCGCGGTGTTGGCCGAGCCCGTCTGCACCGTGTTGCGGATCGTGGTCAGCGACTGCAACGCAGTATTGGCGAGGTTGATACTGACGTTGACGTTGGTCATCGTGTCGGTATAGGCGGCAATGTTGGAGAGCTGCGCGCGCCCGGCGATCGCAAAGCCCTCGTTGGTGCCCATCCCGGAATAGTTCTGCGACAGCTTGCCGGTCGAGAGCTGCGTCGACAGATCGGTGAGCTGCTGGTTGATGTTGCGGATCTGCGAGCCGAGAACCGACGAGGAGTAGTTGATGCTGCTGATCGACATGTTTCAGAGCCCTGTTACTTGTTACACTTGAGCCTGGAGCAGCGTATTCATCATGCTCTGCACCACCGACATGACATGAGCGTTGGCGGCATAGGCATTCTGGAGCTGGATCAGGTTCGACATCTCCGAGTCCAGATTGACGCTGGAGGTCGAGTTGAACTTGGCCTGCAGCGTCGAGACCACGACGCTCTGGCCCTGCTGGAGCTGGGTCGCCTGGGTCGCGGCATTTCCCTGAACACTCAGGAACTGCTGGAGGTAGTTCGAGACGCTGCCGGTGAACGGCTGGCTCGCCGAGCCCAGGCCGGATTGCGGCGAATAGGAGAACACCGCCGAGGTGAGCTGCGAATAGAGATAGTCCGAGCGCGTGGTGTCGCCGGTGGGAGTCACCGGCGAGGTGTTGTAGACCGACAGCCTGGTCGGGTCGGTGGTAAGCTGCGTGTTCACGGCGATGCGTCCGGCAAGGCCGGTCATCTGCGAACCCGATGCCGTGATCGCGCCGGTGTAGAGCGCCTGCCCGCCATCGGTGAACAGCGGCAGTTGCGGACTACCCGAGGTCAGCGACGAGATCGTCTTGGTGATCGAGGCCGAATTGACCTTGGCGAGGCCGCTGTTGTCGTCGGTCACCCGCAATGTGGTCGCCGTCGCCGGCGACGGGGCCGCGGCGAACGACAGATGCGAGCCGGCAAGCGCGGTGTTGAGCGCCGAGGCGATCGCGCCCATGCCGCCGGAGAAGTTCAACCCGATCTGCATCGGATTGGCGTTGGTGGGGTTCTGGAGCGGCAGCGCCGCCGGATCGGTCACGTTGACCAGCGTGACCTGTCGCTTGGTGTTGGTGGTCGTGTCGGTGTAGGTGAAGTTGACGCTGTTGCCCGGCGCCGCCCCGGCAAGGTCGAGATCGAAGCCGACCGTCGGGCCTGTGACCGTGCTGCCGGCCGTGGTCTTGTCCGACAACGCGCTCGACATCGTCGCGGCGAACTGGTCGATCTGGTTTTGCGCCTGCACCAGCGTCTGGTCGCGCAGCTTCAGATCGGCCGCGATCTGGCCCGAAGACACCACATTGCTGGCGATGACGTCGACCGAGGATCCGTTCGGAAGCTTGATGTTGAACGCTCCGACGCCGGATTTGGCCGGATCGATATTGTAGAGCGAGGTCGCCGTCAGCGCGCCGGCAGACGCAAAGGTGAATTGCGAGGCGAGCCCGGCGCCGACCAGCTGGATGCCGGTGGTGGTGTAGATGTTGGCCTGGTTCGACCCGTCGGTGGTGACGTGGACGTCGACATATTTCGACAGCGTGTTGATGGCCTGGTCGCGCTGGTCCATCAGCGTCGCGGCCGAGGGGTCGTTTGCCGACAGGCCCTGGAGCCTGCCGTTGATGTCGGCGACCTGCTTCATCGCCGCGTTGGCAGCTATCGCCGAGGTGCTGAGATCCTGCTCGACGTTGGAGCGCAGCGACTGGATGCCCTTGGTGGTGAGGTTGAGCTGCTGCGCCAGCGTCTGCGCCGCGCCGAGCGCAACCGTTTGCGCCGACGACGAGCCCGCGTTGGTCGACAGCGCCTGCAGCGAAGTGGTGAAACTGTTCAGCGCGGTTTCGAGCGTACCGCTGTTGCCGGGGGTGCCATAGACATTCTGAAGCTGCTTCAGGATGTTGGCCATCTGGTCGGCATAGCCGCTGCCGCCGGTCTCGGTGCGCAGCTGGTTCTGCACATAGGTGTCGAGCTCGCGGCTGACGCCGGTCGTCATCACCGTCGAGCCGAAGTCGCCGGTGGTGACCTCGATCTGGTTCGGCGTCTGGACGACGTAACCCGGCGTCTGCGAGTTGGCGACGTTCGAGGAAACGATCGAGAGCGCAGCCTGGTTGGCACGCAGACCGCTCATCGCACTGGCGAGGGCTGAACTCAAACCCATGTTGACTTGCCGCCTTTGGTTACGTCACGCGCGGATCAGCGCAACACGTTCAAGAGGTCCTGCACCATCGAATTCGCCGTCGTGATCACCTTGGTGTTGGCCGAATAGGCCTGCTGGGTCACGATCAGCTTGGTGAATTCGTCGGCGATGTCGGTGTTCGAGCCTTCCAGCGACGAGCCGCTGATCGAGCCCGAAGCGCCGTCGATCGCGGGTCCCGACTGCTCAGTCGAAGCGTAAGCACCGCCGTCGAGCGCCTTGAGGTAGTTGGTGCCATTGAAGTGCGACAGCGAGACCTGCGCGAGGTCGAGATTCTGGCCGTTGGAGAAGGTTCCGACCACGAGGCCGTTGTTGTTGACGGCGACCGAGCGGAGCTGGCCCGCGGAATAGCCGTTCTGGGTGATGGTGTTGATCGTCACCGCGCCGCTGGTGCTGGCATATTGCGTCAGACCGCCCGAGGTGATGTTGAGGGAGAGCGAGCCGAGCGACTGGCCGCTCACGCTGACGTTGTTGATGGTGATACCCGAGCCGCTCGGCGAGGTCAGCGAGCCGTCGGCGGCAAAGGTGAAGGCCTGGCCGGTATTGACCCAGCCGACGGTCGTGCCGGTCGCATTCGGGTCGGTCTGGTAGAACAGGTTCCAGGTGTCGGAATGGCCGGTGCCAAGCGAGGCGCTGTCGGTCTTGGCCCAGCGCATCTGCAGGTTCACCGGCGTGCCCGCGGCGTTGTAGGCGGTGACTGCACCGCCGCTGATCGATTCCTTGGTGAAGGTGGCGATGTCGTTGCCGATCACGCCGCCGGTGCCGGCCGTGCCGCCACCGCCGCGGTTCTTGGAAATGGCCGACGTGAAGCCGAGCGCTGCGAAGGCGGTGCTGTTGTTGCTGGTCACCGTCAAGGTGGGATTGGCGATACCGGTATTCAGTGTGATCACGCCGTTGCTGATCGAGGAACCGCTCGCGCCGCTGAGGTTGTCGATCTTCTGAAGCAAGGTCTGGATGTCGTCAGTGACATTGATCAGGTTCGGGGTCGTACTGTTAGCGCCGGAGTTGACGAAGGTGATCGTATTGGGGCCTGCCACGCCGTTGACCTGGATCGTGTTGCCGGCCACGAAGGGCGTCGAGAGGACCTCCGCCAGGCCGGGCTGCGCGCTGCCGCCGAGCTGTGTCGCGCCCGTAATCGCGGGGGTGGACAGCACGTTTCCGCCGCGCGTGATGCTGCTGATGCCGAGTAAGCTTGCCGCGGTGCCGCCGATCGTGACGTCGGACGTGGTGTTGGTCGTGATCTGGATGTTGCCGCTGGAGTTCATTGTCGCGGCGGCGGGGATGCCGCCGGCACCCAGGACAATCGCATTCAGGACGTCCGACATCAGTGAGCCGGTGGTCGATTTCAGGCCGATCGTGGTGGTGGTGCCGCTCGTCGAGGCGCCAGAAACGGTGGCGTCGAAGTTGATGGTCTGGCCGTTGACCGTCAACGTCTTGCCGGCCAAGTTGGTGAGAAGGGTGGTGTTGAGATGCGGGCTCACACCGGAATCGAGAGGCGTGGCGCCAGTGGCCGCCGCCGAAGCGCTGTCCTGCAGCGCAACTGTGCCCGTCGCGGTCGTCGCCGTATAGGCCGAGCGCAGATTGCCGGTCGCGGCTGCGCCGGAGATCGTCGCATTCGTGAAGGGCGGCGGCGGCGTGCCGACGATCATGGGGTTGGCGGCGAAGTCCGAGGGGTTCAGTCCGCCGGCCGCCAACAGTGTGCCGGTCGCTGCGGTCGAGCTCGCCACGGTGTTCGGCTGGGTCGGCAGGTTCGCCGCGTACTGGATCGACGTGGTCGCCTGCGCCGGGATGAAGTTGTTCTGGAATTTCAGGACTGTCGCGACGTTGCCTTGCGGGTTGCCGGTCTTCGGATCGACCGTGACACCCATCAAATAGTAGCCGGCGCCGTTGACCAGATTGCCGTTGGCATTGAGCTGGAAGTCGCCGCGCCGCGTGTAATAGGTAACGCCGCTGAACACCGGCGAGTTGTCGACGATGCCGGTTGCCTTCTGGATCGAGAAGAAGCCGTCGCCGGTGATCGCCATGTTGGTGGCGACGCTGGAGCCCGAGATCGTACCCTGCGTGGTGATGGTGGCCTTGGCGTTGGCGGTCACGCCGCCCGCGACCTGCTTGCTCGGGACCGATGAGTCGGGAATGAGGTCGACGAAGCTGGTGCCGATGCCCTTGTACGCGGTGGTGGATGAGTTCGCGATGTTGCCGGAAATGTTCTGCAGCGCGTAGGACTGCGCCTGCAGGCCACCCACCGAGGTGTTCATTGCATCGAAGATACCCATAACTTTGTCTCCAGATCCGATCTCGGCGGCCGGTCGACCATGGCCGCAGTCGGAGGAGACTGTCGCAAGGGCTATGCCAATGCGGGTTTTCTTATGAAATCAATCGTTTAACGAAAAAGCCCCGGTCTGATGACCGGGGCACAATTGCCGGGACCGGCAACAATTGCCGGGGCGAAACCTAAGTCGCGGACGCCGCCGCGGGGTGGAACACCAGCCCGAAACCGTCGATGCAGTAGCGCAATCCGGTCGGCTTGGGACCGTCGTCGAAGACGTGGCCGAGATGGCCGCCGCAGCGCCGGCAATGCACCTCGGTGCGGAGCATGCCAAAGGTGCGGTCCTCGGTCTTGCCGACATTGCCCTCGATCGGCTGGTAGAAGCTCGGCCACCCCGTGCCGCTCTCGAACTTGGTGTCGGAGGCGAACAGCGGCAGGTCGCAGCCGGCGCAGGCGAAGACGCCCTTGCGATGCTCCTTGAGCAGCGGGCTGGAGCCCGGTCGCTCGGTGCCTTCCTTGCGCAGGATCTCATATTGCTGCGGCGTGAGCTGGGCACGCCATTCGGCGTCCGTCTTCTCGATCTCGAATTTCTGCGCGGCTTTCTCTCCAGCCTCCGCGGGCGATGCTCTGAGCCAGCGGAATGCCGCAAGGCCGAACAGGCCGGCGACGGTCGTCAACAGGATGCGGCGGTCAAACATCTCATTCTCCATGCGGGAGCGTCTACGCCCTGAGATACGGGCTCTCACGGCCGACGTTACACTTCCGGGCGGAGTTTTTCTCACCTTATCGCGAGGCGCCGTCGTCCTGCGGGACCGGTTCCACCACTTCCGCCACAGGCTTCGGCGGTGAGGCCGGCCGGGGCCGAACCCCGGGCGGCGGACGGCGCGGACCCGTCCCGGCGGCCCGGTTGGCTTCGGCCAGCCGCGTCTCACGTTCCCGGTCCTTGACCCTGGCCCGCTCGCGATAGCGGGCAAGCGAGCCTGCGGCAGCGGAACTCGCCCTGCCCCAGATTCCGACCAGTTGGCCTGCAACCCGCCCCGTCGTTCCCCCGGCCCAGACCAGCTCGAACGGCGAGAACAGCTTCCAGCGCTCGTCGCCCCACAGAATGCTGCGGGCGATCATCTGCCCGGCCATGGCCGAGGTGTTCATGCCCTGGCGGCCGAAGCCGCTGGCCACCCACAGGCCTTTGCGCAACTGGCCGATCTGCGGCATGCCGTGCACGGTCTGGCCGGTGGCGCCGCCGAAGGTTTCGGTGATTTCGACATTGCCGAGTTGAGGGAAGATCGACCGGATCCGCCGCCTGACGGCGCCTGCAAAGCGTTGCGGGCGCGCCGCCCAGGTGGTCTCCGGACTTTCCCACATCAGGCGGTCGCCATCGACGATCCGGAAATGGTCGACGCCGTCGGAATCCATCACCGATCCCTTGAAGGCGACGATCTCGTGCACGCGCTCGCCGAGCGGCGCGGTGATGCCGGCATAGCGCCAGACCGGCAGCAGCGTCTCCGACAGGCGCCGCAACGGCGCACCGAGATGGATGTTGCCGGCGAGCACGATATGGGTGGCGCGCAGCCGCGCCGAGGGCGTGACGATCCGTTTGCGGATGCCGGAATGATCGATGCTGACGACCGGCGTATCCTCGAAGATACGGGCGCCTGCGCGCCGCGCCAGCGCCGCGAGGCCATGCACATATTTGCGGCCGTCGACCTGGAACGCCCTGGGATAGTAGACGCCGTGGAAGTAGTGATCGGTCTTGAGTGCCGCGCGGACGCGATCGACCTGCCAGCCCTCGGCCTCGGTGTCGAAATCCTCGTTCAGCATCTGCAAGCGGCTGATCAGCCGGTCGCCGGCATCGACATTGGAGACCTCCAGCACGCCGTCGCTCGGGCCGATCCCCGGCATGTTCTCTTCCGTGGCGTTGGCCCGGACGAACTCGGCGCCCTCTTTCGACAGCGTCCACAATTCCCGCGCGTCCTCGAAGCCGATCCGCTCGATCAGTTCGGCGAGCGGCAGCGCGAAGCCCGGCATCACAGTGCCGAGTTGATTGCCGGAAGCGTTCCAGCCGATGTGGCGGCCCTCGAGCACCGCGACGCTGGCCCCCAGCCGGGCCGCCTCCAGCGCGATGGACAGTCCGGCAAGCCCGGCCCCGATGACGCAGATATCGGCATCGAGGTCGAACGACAGCCGGGCCCGGTCGCGAAAGCCGGCTTCTTCCTGGGACACGCTTGTGAAAGTCTCGCTCATGTCGTTTTCTTAGAGCATGATCCGGAAAGGTGTGCAGCGGTTTTCCGAAAGGACCATGCTCCAAACAATAACCTAAAGCGCGATGACGATTCGCCCTAATCTCATCGCGCTTTAAAGGACCGAGCGGCCGCTTGTCACCTTGTCCTCAACCGGCGCCTGTAGATTATCCTCTCAGATTATCCTTGGACGCGTAACGATTCGAGAATGCCATGCGCCGTTTGCTGCTGCTGCGTCACGCCAAGACCGAGACCGACGCGCCGAGCGGCCGTGACCAGGACCGCCGGCTCGACGACCGCGGCCACAAGGATGCCGCCGAGATCGGCGACTGGATGGCCTCCCATCCCCCCTTTCCCGAGGCCGTACTGGTATCGCATGCCGTCCGGGCTCGGCAGACCTGGGACATTGCTTGGGAGACCATGAAGGACCGCGTCGCCGCGCCGCAGGTGGAGGTCCTGCCGGAACTCTATGCCGCCGATCCCGCCCAGATCCTGGAATCCATTCGCACTGCAACCATTCCGGCTGATCCGAGGCACTTGCTTCTGGTCGGCCACAATCCGGGCATGCACGAGATCGCCCTGATGCTGACGGGTGGCGGCGATCCGGCCGCCGCCAAGGCGCTCGCCGACAACCTGCCCACCGCGGGGCTTGCGATCTTCGACTTTGACGTCAAGGATTGGGGTGACGTGGCTTACCGCCGCGGCAAGCTGGCGCAGTTCGTCAGTCCAAAGCTGCTTCGAAGTTAAGGCTGCTTCGATCGGGTTGATCGCGCGACGTGCCGGCAAGACGTCCTGACTGAAAGATTTGGAGGCGCAGATGTTCAAGTCCATCCTCGTGCCCATCGACCTCGCCGACACCGACCTGGCCAAGCCGGCGATCGCGACCGCGGCAACGCTGTCGGAAACCTGGAACGGTGTGGTGCGCCTGCTCAACGTGCTGCCGATGACGCCGGTGATGCTGGCCGAATACGTGCCGGCCGATTTCGACGAACAGCAGCGCCAGACCTCGGAAGAAGCCCTCGCCATCGTCGCACGCGAGTCCGGCATCGAGCCATCCCGCATCTCCAGCGTGGTGCGCCAGGGCGGCATCTATCACGAGATCCTGGAGGAAGCCGTGCACATGAAGGCCGAGCTGATCGTGATGACCTCGCACCGGCCGGCGATGCGCACCTATTTCCTGGGCTCCAATGCCGGGCATGTCGTGCGCTACGCAAAATGCTCGGTGCTGGTGGTGAGGCACTGAGGGCTCTGTTCGTAGCCCGGATGGAGCGCAGCGCAATCCGGGGCCGCTGTGCCCGCATGGATGGAATCCCGGATTGCGCTGCGCTCCATCCGGGCTACAAGATATCGCGTTGCCCGTCGGGCAGAACACGCGAGCGATAGGTCAACGCGCGCCGCGAAAAACATTCCACTTTACCGAAATTCGGAAATCACGTATGTGTCGCGGCAACCCGGCCCAAGGAAGAGGGGCGTATCGCGATCGTCACGAACGCGGGCCGGGTGGCGGCGGACGCTGGGCCACACCGGCGCGAATGGCTTCGCAGGGCGGGCAACCGTGAGCGAAGGCGTCGCGCACACGACCGGTGTGATCCGCGTACGGCAAAACCGTGTCGTCCTGACGCCCGGGGTCTGTGCGTCAAGTCTTGTGGTGATGTGGCGGCCCGACCGGGTTCGCGCATCAGCGATCCATAAGGCGACGGGGGCAATAGTGCATCGCTCCCCGGGGAGAGCACGGCATAAGCCGTAAAACCGCTGCGCAGGGAAGGCCGGACGTTTTGGCTTCACCTGTATGCCGCTGTGCAAATTTCTTACTGCAATTTCGCACAGTGGACCGCGGGTGCCAGCCGGCGCCCGGTCTTCCCTGCGCCCTCTTTCATTTGAGGGCAAGGCGATGAAGCAAAGCTCGGGCGAAACAAGCCGCGAGGATGCGAAGGTGTGTCTACGGTGGAAGCGCGAGCTAAAGGAGCGACAGTGCTATCCACAAACGCCGTCGAAGCAGGTGTGCCTGAAAACTCAGTCTGGTGCCCCGGACGCAGCGCGTCCGGGACAAGAGCGAAACGCTTACAGATACCGCGTCAGTTCTGCTTTGGCCTGACCGTAGACCGCATCCTCGATCTGGCTGCGCGTGATGCCGATGTCGCGCAAGGCGCGGTCATCGAGGTCGTTCAGCGTCTTGACGGCGGAGCGGCGCTCCAGGGCGTCGAACAGCGCATAGGCGCCGTGGGCCAGCTTGCGGAAAAATCCGTCCGACGAGGAGCGTAAACTGCGCCCGGCGGTCTGCGAGATCGTGGTCATTGTCCTTCTCCGGCCTGTTGTCCACGCGGCGATGCGGATGCCGTTGGCGCAAGCGCCCGAGCGCCTGCACCTCATTTGCCGTCGGATTGCTCTCGCTCTCCTCGGCTCAATCGTGAAGCTTGATGGAACTTAAATGCTCCACTACACTACTCGGAGCAAGTGAAACATTGCTCTCGGTGCAATAATGTCCAAGTTCGAATACGTGAAGCTTGCCGATGCCATTGCTCTCGATATCTCTAACGGCACGTTAAGGCCGGGCGACCGGCTGCCGCCGCAGCGCAATTTTGCCTATGACCGTGGCATCGCGGTCTCGACCGCGAGCCGGGTTTATACGGAGTTGCTCCGCCGCGGTCTCGTCGTCGGCGAGGTCGGCCGCGGCACCTTCATCTCCGGCGACATCAGGCGCGAGGTCGAGGCGCTGAGCGAGCCGCGCGACGCGCGGATCGATTTCGAGGTCAATTACCCACTGCTGCCGCAGCAATGGGCGATGATCGCCAAGAGCCTTGCGGGCCTCGAGCGTGTCGACGCGCTCGAATCCGCGCTGCGCGTCTCCACCAGCACCGGCACCAAGAGCGCGCGCAATGCGGCCGCCGCCTATCTCGCGCGCAAGGATTTTGCACCGCAAGCCGAGCAGATCGTCTTCACCGCGAACGGCAAGCAGTCGCTCGCGGCCGCCCTCGCAGCCCTCGTTCCCACCGGCGGCCGCTGCGGCGTCGAGGCGCTGACCTATCCTTACGTCAAGAGCATCGCCGCGCGGCTCGGCGTGACGCTGGTCCCGATTCCGATCGACGAATTTGGCGCGCGCCCCGACGCCATCCAGAAGGCGCATCGCGAGGCGCATCTGTCGGCGCTGTATCTCCAGCCCATTATCCAGAACCCGCTCGGCGTCACCATGAACGCGACGCGGCGCGCCGACATCATGCGCGTCGCCGAGAAGCTCGATCTCACCATCATCGAGGACGCCGTCTATGGCTTCCTCGCCGACGACACGCCGCTGGCCGCGCTCGGACCCGACCGCTGCATCGTGATCGACAGCCTGTCCAAGAAGGTCGCGCCGGGCCTGGCGCTCGGCATCCTCGTCGCGCCGCCGCGATTGCGGGAGAGCGTGATGAGCGCGGTCCGCACCGGCGGCTGGATTGCGTCCGGTCATGCGCTGGCGTCCGGGCAGCGGCTGATGGCAGACGGCACCGTCGCCGAGCTGACGCGGCTGAAACGCATCGACGCCGCGCGCCGCCAGCAGACTGCGGCAAGGCTGCTCGCCGGTTACCAGCTCGCCGCCGATCCGCGCTCCTATCACCTCTGGCTCACGCTGCCGGCACACTGGCGCTCGCAGACTTTCGTCGCCGCAGCAGCCCGGCGCGGCATCGCGCTGACACCGTCCTCGACCTTCGCGATCGCCCATGGGCACGCACCGAACGCAGTGCGGCTGGCGCTCGCCCCGCCCACGTTCGAGCAGCTCGATTCCGGCCTGCGCACGATCGCATCGCTGCTCGGCACCAAGGAAGAGGATTTCGACTCGACGGAGTAGCTGAAGCGTCTTCGGGCGAAATGGATACCGGTTCGCGTCAGAAAACGTGTCAAACAAGAATGTGATGCCGTTCCCCCGCTCAGGCCTCCGGCCATTCCGCGATGAAGCCCTTCGCCTTGTAAGGCTCGATCTTGTCCCATTCGTGCAGCATGCGGCGGCAAAATTCGGGGTCGGTGTGCCAGAGCGGGCGCGGCGTCGCAAAGCTGTCGACCGTGAGCAGCATCTTCTCGACCTCCGGCCAGTGCCGGTGCAGCGTCATCGGATAACGCCGCGCGGTCCAGGTGTTGCCGAGGCAGATCACGCTGCGGACATTGTGCAGCCCGAGCGCCGCGTCAATGATCGGCAGCGAGAGGATCACGTTCTCGCCGGTGTTTTGGGCATGATGTTCCTCGAGAATTCGGTCAGCCGGAATGCCCGTCGCGACCATCGCCGCCTTGATGATCGTGCACTCGGATTGCTCCGAGCCGGCCGTCACGCCGCCGCTGACAATCGACCAGCGGAAATAGCCCTGGCGCCACAGTCGCCCCGCCGTATCGGCCCGCAGCGTGACGTCCTCCCGGGTGCCGAACATGAACAGGAGGTCCGCCGGCTGGAGTGGCGTATCGATCAGATGCGCACGGTTGATCTCGGAGATCTCATCCGCCGAAGGCCGACGCGTGCTGCGATCCAGGGTTGACATGGCGGCACGATGCGACACCGGCGCAACGGCGCGAAGTCACGTTTGATTGCGGCCCATTGCAGCTAGGGCAGCAACGCTCTCGGCAGCCGATCGAAGCTGTAGCTCCGCGGCTGGTTACGCCGCACGAAGCCGCCGATCTGCCAGGCGAACAGCGCAGCAAAGCCGATGATGAACAGCGCGCCGGCGAATTCGCCGATCGCAAGCGCGCGGACCAGGAGCGCCGTCATCGCCACCGCAAGCACCGCAAGAAAAGCCAGCATTATCACGTAGGTCCTGCGGCCAAGGCCCGCGATCAACTCGGCGCGGCTCCCGGCCTGCGCCATGCGCGCGTGCAAAGCGACGATGAAATTACGAAAGCCATTGTCCTGCGGCGCCATCAAGGCCGCGGTCTGCCAGCTCGTCGACAGGATCGCGATACGGCTGCCACTGGCATGGCTGACATCGGCGCGAAAGCGGTGCTGCTGCATCGAGACGGGGCGGAACGACAGCCGGATTGCACTGATCTCGTCGTAACGCCACAGGCCCGAACGGCCGCCGATGTGCCAGGACAGCCCCTCCTCCGTCAGCTCGAAGCGATGCGCCGAGCCGATCAGCGACGCCTTGTAGGCATAGCTCGCACCCGCAGCCGCCTCGGCTCCCGAATCCTGCATCTTCACAACGATCCAATCCGGGCGATCCAGTCTGCGATCCGCTTGCGTGAGCGCCCTGCCCCATCCTACAAGCGAGACATGGCTGAGACGATTTTTTTTCCGCGCCGCCTTATTCTCGGCGCCGCGGTGATCTCCGGCGTGCTGCTCGCGCTCGCCGTGCACATGCTGGGCGCGCGCTACGGGCTCGACCTCGGCGGCCTCTGGCACTCGGACACGCACGAGTTCATACCGGCGGGCGCGGCGATCGCCTGGTGGCTGATCGCCTCCGTCGGCTTCTCCGGCGGTTATTTCACGGCAACATTGATGCAGAGCGCCGTCTCGGGCCAGATCCCGCAACGGATGCGGCAATTCCTGATCGCGGTCGGCGTGCTGCTGCTTGCGGGTGCGGGCCAGGTGGCCTCGGCGCCGAGCCCGGTCCCGACGGTCTCGGGCGTGCTGGCCGGAATTGCCGCGCTGGGCCTCGGTGCCGTGATGGCGTTCTGCGGCGCGCATTTCGCATTGCGCCGCGGCTGATACCTGCGCACAGTTCATCCGCGCGACGGCGCGCCGATCCCGATCACGGCGGCAGCGAGTACGAGGACCGTGGCCGAGACCACCAGCGATGCGTGCAGGCCGGTCATGAAGGACCCCTCCGAGGCCACCAGCGATCCGAACAGCGCGACGCCGAGCACGCTGCCGGTCTGCCGTGTCGCGTTCAGGACGCCCGCCGCGATGCCGGAGCGTGCCTTCTCGACGCTGCCCAACAAGGTTGAGGTCAGCGGCGGCACCAGCAGCCCAAGTCCGCTGCTGATCGCGATCATCTGTGCAAAGATCGCCCAATAGCTCGTGCCGGCCTCGATCCAGAGCAGACCGACGCAACCGAGCGCCGAGACGCAGGCGCCGACGACGATGGTAGGGCACGGGCCGATGCGCTCGGCGAGACGCGGCGCCAGCAGATTGACCGGCAGCACCACAGCCATCATCGGCACGAAGGCGAGACCGGTCCACCACGCCGACAGGCCGTTGATCCTCTGGAAATACAGACTGAGCACGAAGATCAGCCCGTAGATCGCGACGTTCACGAGCAGGCCGACGAGCGCGGTCAGGCTGAACAGCCGGTGATCGAACAGGGACAGGGGCAGCATCGGCTGTACCGCGCGGCTCTCGCGCCAGACGAACAGCACCGCCAGGAGAGCGGCTGAAGCGAACGCCGCGAGCACAGCCGGATGCTGCCAGCCAAGCGCGCCCCCCTCAATGATCGCGCCGGCGAGCGCCCCCAGCGCACCAATCGCCGCGAGCTGGCCGGGCAGATCGATCTCGCGTGAGGGCGCGCGCGTGGTCTCGGTCGCATAGCGCCAGCTCAGCCAAAGTCCGATGAGGCCGATCGGAAGGTTGACGAGAAAGATCGCGCGCCAGCCGACCAGGGTGATCAGCGCGCCGCCGACGAAGGGGCCGGCAGTGAGCGCGAGGCTCGCACCGGCGGCCCAGATCGCAACGGCGCGGCCGCGCTCGCGGTCGTTCGGATAGGCATGATTGAGCAGGGCAAGAGAATTCGGCACCAGGATCGCCGCCGCCAGCCCCTGGACCAGCCGCGCCCCAATCAGCACGGTCGCATTGGGCGACAACGCACAGGCGAGCGAGGCCGCGGTGAAGATGGCGAAACCCGCCATGAAGACGCGCTTGGCGCCGATGCGGTCGCCGAGTGCGCCGGCCGTCAGGATGAAGGCGGCAAAGGCAATGGTGTAGGCGCTGACAACCCATTGCAGCTCGGCGACGCCGCCGCCGAGCGTCCTGCCCATCGCGTCGAGCGCGGTGTTGACGATGGTGACGTCAAGCTGCACCACGCCATAACCAAGGCTCATCGCGGCAAGGGTGAGGGACGTCGCAAGGCGGGAGCCGGAATGCGGCGCGCCGGCTTCGAAGGCTTCGTATCTGGCGGTGCTTACTCGCATGCTGCCATCTCGGTTGCAGCCCCATGCGAACGATACACGTCCCGCTCGCCGTCATGTTACGACAACGATCGAATGATGCATGCGTAATGGATGCGTAACGTGCGAGCGTCGCGCGGATGACCGCGCGACGCTCTATCCTGGCTAAGCCTGGCCTCAGCTTGCAGCGCGCAGATTCACCTTGCTCTCGGCGATCGTGGTCAGCTTCTTGTCGGTGGCCTTCTCCTCCTCGAGCGTCTTGGCGAGCATGCTGGCGCAGTCGTTGCGGCCGAGCTGCTTCGCCCAGGCGATCAGGCTGCCGTAGCGGACGATCTCGTAATGCTCCGCCGCCTGTGCCGCATTGATCAGCGCGGCGTCGAGCACCGCCTTGTCGGCGACTTCGCCGGCGGTCTCGTCGGCTTCCTCGATGATGCCGTCGATCGCGGGGCAATCGACCGCCTTCACCTGCGTACCGTGCATCTTGAACACTTCCTCGAGCCGCTTGACGTGCTCCCTGGTTTCTTCGAGGTGCGTCAAAAAGCCCTGCTTCAGCTGCGGATCGGTCGCCTTATCCGCCATTTTCGGCAGTGCCTTGGTGAGCTGCTGCTCGGCGTAATAGATGTCCTGGAGCTGATGCACGAACAGGTCGTTCATGGTTTTGATGTCTTTTGTGAACAATCCCATCGGTCCGATCCTCTCGGGTTGTGGGAACACAGAGGCACCGGCTTTCAGGAGAAGCCGGTTATTCCGCCATGTTCGATTGCTGATGCGGCACTAACCAGCGCACGGCATCGTCGTTCCAAAAAAGCCCGCATCCCTTGCGCTGGAACAATGCCGGCCGTGCAGGATCTGAAATCATGTCACGGACGGACGCGACCGGTCCCACGACTCATATGCTTAACGCGCGTCCGATGTGAACCGCGTATGACAAAGTGGCTGGTCCAAGACAGAACCTATCCTTGTCAAGGGCTGCACAAGTCACTGTTTTTGCCTTAAATGACCTACATCATGTCTAGCGATCCAAGCCCACATCGGGCACTGATCGCATCCGACCGGCCAATGTCTGGCCTGGTCGGTCTTGCCCCCCGCCGGGAGGATGAATGCACGGACTGCTGACCGCGCTGAAGCGCGGCTTCAAGAGATGGATCGGCTGGCGGCGACTCGGCGTTGCGGCGAGCGTCTTCATCATCGCGTTCGCGATCACCACGCTGGTGCGCACCCTCAAGGGCATCGACACCGGGGTCATCCTGACCGCGTTGACCGAGATCCCCCGCGGTAATATCGGGCTGGCGGCGATCTGCGTATGCTTCGCGTTCTGTACGCTGACCTTCTACGACTTTTTTGCACTGCGAACGATCGGCAAGAAGCACGTGCCCTATCGCATCGCAGCGCTCTCCAGCTTCACGTCCTACTCGATCGGCCACAATATCGGCGCCACAGTCTTCACCGGCGGCGCGATCCGCTTCCGGATCTATTCGGATTACGGGCTGAATGCGATCGACGTCGCCAAAATCTGCTTCCTGTCGGGCCTGACCTTCTGGCTCGGTAACATCTTCGTGCTCTCGATCGGCATGACCATCCATCCGGATGCCGCCTCCTACATGGATCAGCTGCCGTCGTCGATCAACCGGCTGATTGCGATCGGCGGCCTCGCCTCGATCGGCGCCTATCTGGTCTGGCTGTGCATGGGCGAGAAGCGCCGCGAGCTCGGCCAGAAGGGCTGGAAGGTGGTGCTGCCGTCAGCGCCGCTGACGCTGGTGCAGATCCTGATCGGCGTCGTCGATCTCGGATTCTGCGCGCTGGCGATGTACCTTCTGGTGCCGGCCACTCCGCAGATCGACTTCCTGTCGCTCTCCGTCGTGTTCATTTTGGCGACATTGCTCGGTTTCGCCAGCCACGCCCCCGGCTCGCTCGGCGTGTTCGACGCCGCCATGCTGGTGGCGCTGCCCGAATTCGGCCGCGAGCAGCTTCTGGCCACGCTCCTCGTCTTCCGCATCCTCTATTTCGTGATCCCGTTCGGTCTTGCCATCTCCATCATGGGCACACGCGAGCTCTGGATGAATGTGGTGGAGCCCTGGCAGGAGCGCCGACGGCTGGCGGAGGCCTGCGCGCAGGCCAACCTGCCCAAGCAGGTGGCAGCGATGGAGCGCGAGCGGTCGCTGCGGCAGGCCAGCAAACGCTGAGCATGATCCGGAAAAGTGCGAAGCGGTCTTCCGAAAAGATCATGCTCCAACGATAGTCCGCTAGACGACGGCCGGCAAAACCGTCAGACCAATGTTGCAGGCGGGAGAGCAGCTCTCTTATTTCCGCCTCAACTTTGCCGTTGAAGACGCGGGCCATGATCCCTGTATTCCTTCGCCGTTTCCTCGCCGGTGCCCTGCTGCTCGCCGGGCTCCTCACCGCCTTGCCGCCGGAGCGGGCGACCGCGCAGGACGCGGGCGCCATGCAGATCAGCTGGGAGGTGCGCAACCGCTTCCGGCTGTTCCGCGAGGAGCGCGACTTCCTGCTCCATGTCGAGAACGCGCGTAACCGCAGCATCCTCGCCGCCGAGCAATCGCTGGAGCTCCAGAGCGAGGGCCGCGGCTGGGCCCGCAACATGGTCAACCGGCTCTGCATCGACCTCCAGGGCCGGGTCAACCAGCCCTGCACCCGCGACAACACGAAGGAAAACTACCTCACTCCCCTCGACCATCCCGTCACTGTGCGCCTCGCCGGCGCGGTGCCGGTCGGCGCGACCTGCGCCTGGTCGTTCGACGACGGCGACGGGCCGCAACAATCCACCTTCGACTGCGCCGAGCCGGTCAATCTGCGGGTCCGTTACGGCAAGCAGACGGTCGCGAGCGTCGATGTCTCCTCCGGCTCCGATCCGACCCAGCGGGTCCAGACCGAGATCCAGGTCCGCGACATCTTCGTCGCTGGCCTCGGAGACAGCATCGCCTCGGGCGAAGGCAATCCGGACCGGCCGCTGGCGCTGTCGGACGAAGGTTTTTGCTTCCGCTCCTATCTCGGCACCGCCGGCGCGCAGTATTATCGGCCGAGCCGCGCCGGCTTCAAGGGCGGCCGCGCCTGCGAAGCGCCCGATACGCTTGCCAACTGGCAGCGCTACAGCGCGCTCTGGTTCAACTCGCCCTGCCACCGATCGCTCTACAGCTACCAGGCCCGCACCGCGCTGGCGCTCGCCGTACGCTACACCCACGTCGCCGTGACCTTTCTGCCGCTCGCCTGCACCGGCGCCAGCATCAGCGACGGGCTGCTCGGCTCGCAGCGCGCCCGCGAATGCCCGCCCGGCAAGACCGGCGTCTGCAACATCAGCGTGAACGCGCAGGTCGCCGAGCTGCGCGAGGCGCTGACCGCGGCCCGGAAACGCCAACCCGAGCGCACGCTCGACCTCGTGCTGCTCTCGGTCGGCGCCAACGACGTCTATTTCTCCGGCCTCGTCGCCGACGTGATCGTCGAGACCGCAACCGAGCGCGCGATATTCCGGCGCTCCGGGGTGATGGCGAGCGTCGATGATTCCCGCGATGCGCTGGCGCGCGAGCTGCCGCAGAATTTCGTCAAGCTGCGCGAAGCGCTGAAGCCGCTGGTCGGCGGCGACCTCTCGCATGTGGTCTACGTCTCCTACGCCAACCCGGCGCTCGCCGATGGCGGCGTGCCCTGCCGCGGCGGCCGCGCCGGCTTCGACATTCATCCGTCCTTCAACGCAGATCCGCAGCGCCTCGCCCGCGTGTCGACCTTCGTCGACACCGAATTCCTGCCGCAACTGAAGGGGCTCGCCACCTGCACGCGCGGCGCGCTGTGCCGCGATCCCGAGGCCGACCGCATGACCTTCGTGGATTCACATCAAGCCGCGTTCGCCGACCACGGCTTCTGCGCGCATTCGGGCAACGATCCCGAATTCGACCGCACCTGCTTTGCCGAGAACGGCCAGAGCTTCAATCCCGACATCGTGAGCGCGGCGGGCCAGCCGATGCTGTGCGGCCGCGGCGCCTCGGAATTCCGCGCCTATCTGCCGCGCGCGCGGTGGATCCGCGACGCCAATGACAGCTATTTCGCTGCGATGACCTATCCGCAAGGCTTGCCGGCAGCAAGCCAGCCGACCGACATCCATGACGCGACCTGGGGCGTGCTCTCCGCTGTCTATGGCGGCGCCGTGCATCCGAGCGCCGAAGGCCACGCCGCGATGGCGGACGCGGCGCTGCCGGCCGCAAGCGCCGTGCTGGGACTCGATGCGGCACCGCCGGGCGTGACACGCGGGCTGCTCGCGCCGCTACTGCCGGGCGCGCAGCAGTAGTAGCAAAAGCGGGCTCTCTCCACATCGTCATTGCGAGCGCAGCGAAGCAATCCAGAGTCTTTCCGCGGTGGAATTCTGGATTGCTTCGCTGCGCTCGCAATGACGAGATTGGGGCTCACGTCTCGGCACTCTCTCACAATCGTTCCTCCCCCTGCCGTTCCCATCCATCCAAAAACGGCATCGATCGATACTGCCTTGAACTTGGACACTTCGCCGCGCGCACCTCTAGGAGTCGCAGTGGGGAAACGTTTCGAGTTCTAAGGAGGCGCGTCATGAGCGAAGTGATGTCCGCAGCGGACGTGAGAAGGTCTCGCGTCAGACTGTTTATCGTGACCATGTTGTTCCTGGTCACGACCGTCAATTATGCCGATCGCGCCACGTTGTCGATCGCGGGCCCCGCGCTCTCCAAGGAGCTGCACCTCGATCCGGTCGCGATGGGCTACATCTTCTCGGCGTTCGGATGGTCCTATGTGATCGCGCAGGTGCCGGGCGGCTGGCTGCTTGACCGCTACGGCTCCCGCCTCGTCTATGCCTTCAGCATCATCGTCTGGTCGCTGTTCACGACGCTGCAGGGCTGGGTCGGATTCTTCAGCGCCGGCACCGCGATCGCCGTGCTGTTCGGCTTGCGCTTCCTCGTCGGCATCGCCGAAGCGCCGTCTTTCCCCGCCAATGCCCGCATCGTCGCGGCCTGGTTTCCGAGCAACGAGCGTGGCACCGCCTCTGCGTTCTTCAATTCCGGGCAGTATTTCGCCACCGTGATCTTCGCACCCTTGATGGGCTGGATCGCGCACGACTACGGCTGGCGCTACGTGTTCTTCGTGATGGGCGCGCTCGGAATCATCATGGGCCTGGTCTGGGTCAAGACCGTCTACGGGCCGAAAGAGCACCCCGGCATCAACGAGGCCGAATTCGACTACATCAAGGACGGCGGCGCGCTGGTCGATCTCGACGCGCCCAAAGACGATCTGAAGCAAGAGCGCGCGCCCGAGGCCGGCTCCGGGTGGGACCACATCCGCCAGCTGCTCTCCAACCGCATGATGCTCGGCGTCTATCTCGGCCAGTACTGCATCAACACGCTGACCTATTTCTTCCTGACCTGGTTCCCGGTCTACCTCGTCAAGGAGCGCGGCCTGTCGATCCTGCAAGCCGGCTTCGTCGCGACGCTGCCGGCGCTGTGCGGCTTCATCGGCGGCGTGCTTGGCGGCGTCATCTCCGACGCGATCCTGCGCAAGACCGGCTCGTTGACGATGGCGCGCAAGATCCCGATCGTCGGCGGCATGCTGCTGTCGATGTCGATCATCGCCTGCAACTATGTCGACGGCCAGGCGCTGGTGGTCGGCTTCATGGCGCTCGCCTTCTTCGGCAAGGGCATCGGCGCGCTCGGCTGGGCTGTCGTCTCCGACACCTCGCCGAAGGAAGCCGGCGGCGTCTCGGGCGGCCTGTTCAACACCTTCGGCAATCTCTCCTCGATCAGCACCCCGATCGTGATCGGCTACATCCTGGCCGCGACCGGCTCGTTCAACGGTGCGCTGATATTCGTCGGCGCCAATGCGTTGGTGGCCGCATTCGCCTATCTCGTGGTCGTGGGCAAGATCGAGCGCGTGGTGCTCAAACGTTCCTCCTGAGGGCTCCCATGGGAGCTTGACCAGGCAACTTAACGGCGGCTTCACGGCCGCCGTCTTTGTTTTGGGAGTAATCGATGCTAGAAGCGCCGGGGAAACGCCTTATCCATCTAAGGCATGTATCGATGTTCGACCTCAACCAGCTCCGCTGTTTCGTCACGGTGGCGGAGGAATTGCATTTCGGCCGCGCCGCCGCGCGGCTGAACATGACCCAGCCGCCGCTGTCCCGGCAGATCCAGGTGCTCGAGCACATCATCGATGCGCCGCTGCTGGAGCGTACCAGCCGCTCGGTACGCCTGACGCCGGCCGGGCGCAGCTTCCTGCCGGAAGCGCGGCGCATCCTGAAGCTTGCGGAAAGCGCCTCGCAGGTCGCCCGCCGTATCGCGCTCGGCAAGTCCGGCTCGCTCAAAATCGGCTTCACCGCGGCCGCCGCCTACGGCTTCCTCCCCGAGCTCGTCGCCGCCTGCCGCGCCAAGCTGCCCGAGGTGGACTTCTCACTGAAGGAGATGGTGTCGGGCGACCAGTTCGAGGCGCTGACGTCGGGCCAGATCGATGCCGGCCTGCTCAGGCCCCCGATCGCGCGCCCCGAAATCGCCAGCCGCCGTGTCGTCGCCGAGCCCCTGCTCGCCGCGATCCCGAAAAAGCATCCGCTGGCGAATGCCGAGACCATCACGATCAAGGATTTCGACAACCAGCCCTTCGTGATGTATTCGCCCTATGAGAGCCGCTACTTTCACGACGTGCTGGTAGCGCTGTTCACCCGCGCCGACATTCTGCCGCGCTATGTCCAGCACCTGAGCCAGATCCACTCGATCCTCGCCATGGTGCGCGCCGGCCTCGGCCTCGCCATCGTGCCGGCGGCGGCGGCAAGCCTGAAGATCGCGGACGTCCGCCTGCGGCCGCTGAAGCTGCGCACCCGCGTCCCGGTCGAGCTGTTCATGGTCTGGCGCCGCGACGACGAGAACCCGCTGCTGTCGGCGCTCGTCAAAATCGCGAGCGAATTGTCCTCGGCGGAGGTGATGGAAGATTGATGCTGATTTCGCATCGGTCGATATAGGCTTTGGCTTGGACCCGCATCGAACGGTCTCCTAAACCACGGCGCATGGACGCGCAGCCTTTGCGTCCTCCACAACACGAGACCAGGGAGCAGCGCCCATGAGCAAGATGACCCCGCAGGAAATGGCCCAGAAGATCGGATCCGGCCTCCTGTCTTTCCCCGTCACCCCGTTCAAGGCGGATTACTCCTTCGACGAGGCGACCTACCGCGCCAACATGGACTGGCTGTGCGGCTATGACGTCGCAGGCCTGTTCGCCGCCGGCGGCACCGGCGAATTCTTCTCGCTGACGGCCGCCGAGGTTCCGCAGGTCGTCAAGATCGCCGTGGACGAGACCAAGGGCCGCGTTCCCGTCCTCGCCGGCACCGGCTACGGCACCGCTACCGCGCGCGAGATCGCGATCGGCGCGGAGAAGGCCGGCGCCGACGGCTTGTTGCTGCTGCCGCCCTATCTCACCCATGCCGAGCAGGATGGCCTCGCTGCCCACGTGGAAGCGATCTGCGCCTCCGTGAAGATCGGCGTTATCGTCTACAACCGCGACAACGCCATCCTCCAGCCCGATACGCTCGCCCGCCTCGCCGAACGTTGCCCGAACCTCGTCGGCTACAAGGACGGCATCGGCGACATCGAGCTGATGACCCGCGTCTACACCAAGCTCGGCGACCGCCTGACCTATATCGGCGGCCTGCCGACCGCGGAGACGTTCGCGCTGCCCTATCTCGACATGGGCGTGACCACCTACTCCTCGGCGGTGTTCAACTTCGTTCCGGAATTCGCCACCAATTTCTACGCCGCCGTACGCAAGCGCGACCACGCGACGATCCACGCCGGCCTGAAGGATTTCATCCTGCCGCTGATCGCGATCCGCAACCGAAAGAAGGGCTATGCGGTCTCGATCATCAAGGCCGGCATGAAGGTGATCGGCCGCGATTCCGGTCCGGTCCGCCCGCCGCTGACCGACCTCACCGAGCAGGAGATCGCGGAAGTCACGGCGCTCGTGAAGAATCTGCCCGCCATGCGATCGTCACAACAGGCTGCAGAATAACGGACGACACAGGGAGGAGCCTGCGATGGCCAAGACCGAGATCACTGGCGCACCGGTCGTCACCGCGATGCAGGTGATCCCGGTCGCAGGCCGTGACAGCATGCTCCTCAATCTGAGCGGCGCGCATGCGCCGTTCTTCACCCGGAACATCGTCATCCTCACCGACAATGCCGGTCACACCGGCGTCGGCGAGGTGCCTGGCGGCCAAAAGATCTGGCAGACGCTGCAGGACGCCCGTGATCTCGTGATCGGCAAGACCGTCGGCGCGATAAACAACATCCTCGCCGATATCAGGACCGCCTTCGCCGATCGCGATGCCGGCGGCCGCGGCAAGCAGACTTTCGACCTGCGCGTCATGATCCACGCGGTGACCGCGATCGAGTCCGCCCTGCTCGATCTGCTCGGCCAGCATCTCAAACTGCCGGTCGCAGCCTTGCTCGGCGAGGGCCAGCAGCGCACCAGCGTCGAGACGCTGGGCTATCTCTTCTTCGTCGGCGACATCAGCAAATCCAAGCTCGACTATGTCGGCGGCGAGAGCGGCAAGCCCGAATGGTTTAACCTCCGCCATCAGCAGGCGATGACGCCGGAAACCGTGGTGCGGCTCGCGGAAGCCACCCACGACCATTACGGCTTCGCCGATTTCAAGCTGAAGGGCGGCGTGCTGCGCGGCGAGCAGGAGATCGAGGCCGTCACCGCAATCGCCAGGCGCTTTCCGAATGCGCGCGTGACCCTGGACCCGAACGGCGCATGGTCGCTCGACGAGGCTGTCGGCCTCTGCAAGGATATGCACGGCATCCTCGCCTATGCCGAGGACCCCTGCGGCGCCGAAGGCGGCTTCTCCGGCCGTGAGATCATGGCCGAGTTCCGCCGTGCAACGGGCCTGCCGACCGCGACCAACATGATCGCGACCGATTGGCGGCAATTGTCCCATGCGTTGCGCCTCGGCGCGGTGGACATTCCGCTGGCCGATCCCCATTTCTGGACCATGCAGGGCTCGGTGCGCGTGGCCCAGACCTGCCGCGACAACGGCCTGACCTGGGGTTCGCACTCCAACAACCATTTCGACATCTCGCTCGCCATGTTCACCCATGTCGGCGCCGCCGCCCCAGGCAAGGTCACCGCGATCGACACGCACTGGATCTGGCAGGACGGCCAGGCCCTGACGAAGGAGCCGCTCCAGATCAAGGCCGGCAAGATCGCCGTGCCTGAGAGGCCGGGCCTGGGTATCGAAATCGACAGGGCCGCCATCGATGCCGCGCATGACCTCTATAAGCAGCATGGACTCGGCGCCCGCGATGACGCTATTGCCATGCAGGACTTGATCCCCGGCTGGACCTTCGACGACAAGCGTCCCTGCCTGGTTCGTTAAAAACTCTGGAGGAAGCTATGACTGCGATCCTGAAGAATTTCATCGGCGGCGAATGGGTCGACGGCTCCGGCGTCACCAAGAACATCAATCCCTCCAACACCAATGATCTCGTCGGCGAATACGCCAAGGCCGACAAGACGCAGACCGAGAAGGCGATCGCAGCAGCCAAGGCCGCCTTCCCCGCCTGGGCGCAATCGACACCGCAGGCGCGTTATGACGCGTTGAACAAGATTTCGCTCGAGATCATCGCCCGCAAGGAAGAGCTCGGCCGCCTGCTCGCGCGCGAGGAAGGCAAGACCCTCCCCGAAGGCATCGGCGAGGTCGCCCGCGCCGGCCAGATCTTCGCATTCTTCGCCGGCGAGGCGCTGCGCATGATCGGCGAAAAGGGCGCCTCGGTGCGCCCCGGCATCGACGTCGAGCTCACCCGTGAGCCGATGGGCGTCGTCGGCATGATCACGCCCTGGAATTTCCCGATCGCGATCCCCGCCTGGAAGATCGCCCCGGCGCTCTGCTATGGCAACACCGTGGTGTTCAAGCCGGCTGAATTGGTGCCGGGCTCGGCGCATGCGCTGTCCGAGATCATCACCCGTTCCGGCATCCCGGCCGGCGTGTTCAACCTCGTTGTCGGCTCGGGCTCCGTGGTCGGCCAGACCCTGATCGAGCATCCCGACGTCGCCGCGATCACCTTCACCGGCTCGGTGCAGACCGGCCGCAAGATCGCGCAGGCCTGCGTGACCTCGAGCAACATGAAGAAATTCCAGCTCGAGATGGGCGGCAAGAACCCGTTGGTGGTGCTCGACGACGCCGATCTCAAGACCGCGGTCGAAGTCGCCGTCAATGGCGCTTATTTCTCCACCGGCCAGCGCTGCACCGCGTCCTCGCGCCTGATCGTCACCGAAGGTATTCACGACCGTTTCGTTGCGGCGATGACCGAGCGCCTGAAAGGCCTGACGGTCGACGACGCGCTCAAGGCCGGCGTGCATATCGGCCCCGTGGTCGACCAGAGCCAGCTCGACCAGGACCTGCGCTACATCAAGATCGGCCAGGACGAGGGTGCCAAGCTCGCCTGGGGTGGCGAGCTGCTCAAGCGCGAAACGCCCGGTCACTACCTGCAGCCGGCGCTGTTCACGGAAGCCAACAACAACATGCGGATCGCGCGCGAAGAAATCTTCGGGCCGGTCGCGACCGTCATTCGCGCCAAAAACTACGAGGAGGCGCTGGCGATCTCCAACGACACCGAGTTCGGCCTTGCCTCCGGCATCTGCACCACCAGCCTGAAATACGCCTCGCACTACAAGCGCAACAGCGAGTCCGGCATGGTGATGGTCAATCTGCCGACCGCCGGCGTCGATTATCACGTGCCGTTCGGCGGCCGGAAGGGTTCGAGCTACGGCGCCCGCGAGCAGGGCTCTTACGCGCGCGAGTTCTACACCACGGTGAAGACGGCTTATACCTTCCCCGGCTAGCCACGGGGAAGATTCGTAGGGTGGGCAAAGCGAAGCGTGCCCACCACTTACGTTCGGTGTGAAGATGGTGGGCACGGCGCGTTGCGCCTTTGCCCACCCTACGACTACGGAGGCAAAGCGCAGATGGACCAGTCAGTCGCAGCGAAAGAGCAGCCCCGCTACATCAAGCTCAACGATCGCGACAACGTCGCGATCGTTGTCAATGATTTCGGCCTTCCCGCCGGCTCCCGCTTCGCCAGCGGGCTGACGCTGCGCGCCTTCGTGCCGCAGGGGCACAAGACGGCGCTGGTCGACATCCCGCAGGACGCCCCGATCATCCGCTACGGCGAGGTGATCGGCCATGCGCTCGCGCCGATCCTGGCCGGCGAATGGGTGGACGAAGCGCGCATCCGCATGCCGGAGGCCCCTGCCCTCGACAAGCTGGAAATCTCGACCGCCGTCCCCGCGCCGTTGCCGCCGCTCGATGGTTTCACGTTCGAAGGCTTTCGCAATTCCGACGGCTCGGTCGGCACCAAGAACATCCTCGGCATCTCCTCCTCCGTGCAATGCGTCAAGGGCACGATGGAATACGCGGTGAAGCGCATCCGCGCCGAGCTGCTGCCGAAATATCCGAATGTCGACGACGTCGTGCCGCTGACGCACGCCTATGGCTGTGGCGTCGCCATCAACGCGCCTGATGCAGTGATTCCGATCCGCACGCTGCAAAACATCGCGCAGAACCCGAATTTCGGCGGCGAGATCCTGGTCATCAGCTTGGGATGCGAAAAGCTCGCGCCCGAGCGTCTGGTGCCGGAAGGCGTCAGCAATGCCATCGTGCGCATGCAGGACGAAGCCTTCGACGGCTTTGGCGCCATCGTCGACGCGATCATGACCCAGGCAGAGGCCCGCCTGAAGATCCTCAACAAGCGCACCCGCGAGACCTGCCCGGCCGCCGATCTCGTCATCGGCCTGCAATGCGGTGGTAGCGACGCCTTCTCCGGCGTCACCGCGAACCCTGCGGTCGGCTTCGCCGCCGACCTGCTGGTGCGCGCCGGCGCCACCGTGATGTTCTCGGAAGTCACCGAAGTGCGCGACGCGATCCAGCTGCTCACGCGACGCGCCATCAACGAGGACGTCGGCCGCGCGCTGGTCCGCGAGATGGCCTGGTACGATTCCTATCTCGCCCGCGGCGGCGCGGACCGCAGCGCCAACACCACGCCGGGCAACAAGAAGGGCGGCTTGGCGAATATCGTCGAGAAATCATTGGGCTCGATCGTCAAGTCCGGATCAAGCGCAATCACCGGCGTACTCTCGCCCGGCGAGAAGGCGACGCAGAAGGGCATGCTGTTTGCGGCGACGCCGGCATCCGACTTCATCTGCGGCACGCTCCAGCTCGCCTCCGGCATGACGCTGCAGGTGTTCACCACCGGCCGCGGCACGCCTTACGGCCTTGCGGCTGCGCCCGTGATCAAGGTCGCGACCCGCAGCGAGCTCGCGCGACGCTGGAAGGACCTGATCGATTTCGATGCCGGCGGCATCGCGACCGGCGAGAAGACCATCGAGGAGACCGGCTGGGACCTGTTCCGCCTGATCCTCGACGTCGCCAGCGGCCGCACGCAACCCTGGTCGGATCGCTGGGGCATCCACAACGATTTGACGCTGTTCAATCCGGCGCCGGTGACCTGAGCGCCGCGCGCGGACGCTGCCTCGCCGCGCGGATGTATTGGTGCGAGAGTCTCGTTTCGACGCCACGCGTCGCCCGGGATGACGCTTCAGTCTAGGTCATGCTGCCCGGCATGAAACAGCGCACGCGCGGATGGCCGTCGATATAGTGCTTCCACACCATGGTGCGGCCGATCTTATTCGGCTCGGTGATGACGGCGCCGTCGGGCACGACCACCCATTCGCCCTCGAGATGCACGCGATAGCGGCCTTTGTCGGATTCCCAGTCGACATCGGCGACCACGTAGCCGTCGGCATCCGAGCAGCATTGGCCGTATTCGCTGTGCAGGCTCTCGAACCAGGGCTTTAACGGCGAGTTGGCGTAGCGGCCGTCGTCACGCGCCATCGTCGGGGCGGTCAGCAGCACGGTCAGGACCAGCAGCATGGCGGCACGCGGTATTGCACGTCTCATGTCGTCTCCGCGGATCGAGGTCATCGCCGCGGGGCGATAGCTGCCGTCCGCCTTCCGCGACTCGGCGAAGGGCGTCAAGGACGGCGACTCATTCCCCCAACAGCTTTGCGGATAGCTATGCAAATCCGGCGCCACCGCGCATTCCGGGGAACTACTGGAGCGCGTCCGGCACGCATTGGTCTTTCGACGGGTATGACTGCTACTCGCGCGCCAAGATCTCCGCTGTCTCAGCCGGCCGCATGCGCGATTGCGCACGGGGGCCACGGACACCGCGCAAGAACGCGGAGAGGCTGCGACCTACTGGAGTCCCCGCCTTGGCGGGCAATGACGGCGGTGTGTGGAGCTATGGAAGTTCGGGCGCCATGGCGCCCCGACGTAGACCCTACTGCTTCGGCGCCGGCGCCATCATCGCGCCGCCCTTCTTCGCCGCGGGCACGGGCGCGGGTTTGGTCGCGGCGGTCGCTTGCGCCGGGAGATATTTGGCGACGATGGCGGGATCGACCTGCGCAATGTTGGCGTCGGGAAGACGCGTCCAGGTCTCGTCCTTGCCGAACAGGGAGATGCCGAGGAAACCGCGCATCGTCAGCGTCTGCCCATCCGGGCTGACCGTCATCTTGGCCTTCCAGATGTTGCCGTCGCGCGGATTGACCACGTTGCCGCCGTCATACTTCAAACCGTCGCGCTTCATGTCGCGGATAAAGGAAAGCCCGAGCACCGGCGCGTTCTTGCGATCGTCCGTGCATTTCGCGCAGATCTCGTTCGGGTCGTCGCCAGGCCGCGGAAAGGTTTTTGCGATAACGCCTTCGAAGATGCCGCCGTGGTCGATGAAGAGAAACCATCCCACCGTCTTGCCGTCCTCGACCTTCTGCCAGAGGCCTGCGGCGGTCGGCTGCTGCACTTGCGCCGCAACCGGGCTCACCGCACCGAGCGACATCGCGAGCGCGAGGATCGAGAACAGCCGAAAGCTGGAAAAGAGAGTCCGCATTATCATCACCTTGCTGAGCCAATCGCCTTGCTAAGCCGCCAACTGCAATGGCCGCAGACTACGGCGATTTCGCGAACTGTTCCAGCACCAGAAACATGGGGCATCGCCCGCCGCCGTCAGTTGACGCCGAGCTTCTTTTGCAGGCTGGAGGACGAGGTCGTGTACTGGAACACGAGCCGCTTCTCCGGATAGACGTAGCGATGGGCTTTTTGCGACATCAGCGCGCCCTCGTGGAAACCGCACAGGATCAGCTTGATCTTGCCGGGATAGGTGTTGATGTCGCCGATCGCGAAGATGCCTGGCACGTTGGTCTCGAACGCGGATGTCTCGACCGGCACCAGATTGTTCTCCAGCGCGATGCCCCAGTTCGCGACCGGACCGAGCTTCATGGTCAGCCCGAAGAACGGCAGCATGGTGTCGCAGGTAATTTCGCTGACGCTGTTGTCGTTAGCCTTGACAGTGGCGCCGCTCAGCCTGCCCTCGTTGCCTGACAGCGCGGTGACCTGGCCGATGCGCAGATCCATCTTGCCGGCAGCGACCAGCGCGCGCATCTGCTCGACGCTGTGGGGGGCGGCGCGAAAATCGTCGCGACGGTGCAAGAGCGTGATGCGCTTGGCGATCGGATGCAGATTGAGCGTCCAGTCGAGCGCGGAATCGCCGCCGCCCACGATCAGCACGTTCTTGTCGCGGAACGTCTCCATCTTGCGCACGGCGTAGTGCACCGAACTTCCTTCATAGGCTTCGATCCCCGGCACCGGTGGACGCTTGGGCTGGAACGAGCCGCCGCCGGCAGCGATCACCAGCACCTTGCATTCGAACACCTTGCCGGCGTCCGTCGTGCAGCGGAACAGGGGATCGCCGATCTTCTCCACGGTCTCGATCATCTCGCCGAGATGGAAAGTCGGATGGAACGGCTTGATCTGCTCCATCAGCGCGTCGGTGAGGCCCTGCCCCGAAACCTGCGGAATGCCGGGAATGTCGTAGATCGGCTTTTCCGGATAGAGTTCTGCGCACTGGCCGCCGACCTTGTCGAGGATGTCGACGAAATGCGTCTTCATGTCGAGAAGGCCCAGCTCGAAAGCGGCGAACAGACCGCAGGGGCCGGCGCCAATAATCAGCACATCGGTTTTGATCGGGTCGCTCATGTCGTCTCTTTATCGGTCGTTCGGTGGGACGGCGCCCTGTGGGCCGAGGTGTCCCTGCCTGTCTAGCCAACGGGGATGGATCAGGGAAGGCATAAAAGCGGGAGCGCCCCGCAGCCGCGCCCACTTGCCGGGTCAGGCTAGCTGGGCTGTAACGGGCAACGATATGACGGAGATCAATCGGTGAACGCACCAAGCCGCCTCGATACGACGCCGCGCCTGGAGGACTACCCTTTTCGCCTCAGCGACAATGTCCGCTTCGGCGATCTCGACCCTAACCAGCACGTCAACAACGCGGTCTACGCCACCTATTTCGAGACCGGCCGTGTCACGCTGATGAAGCTTCCGGAATACGGCCTGACGCCGCCGGGACTTGCCTGGATCATGGTACGGCTCGACATCCATTTCCGCGCCGAGCTGCACTGGCCGAACACAATCGAGCTCGGCCTCGGCGTCGCGAAGCTTGGACGAACGTCGGTGACGTTCGAGCAGGTGGTGTTTTCGGAAGGGAAGTGCATTGCATCGGCGACATCCGTCGCCGTGATGATCGACGAAGCGTCGCGCCGGCCAACGCCACTGATCGCGGAAGTGCTCGAGAAGCTCAGACCCTGGCACAAGCGCGGCATCGAGGTCGCGCCGCCGAGCACATGAATAGCTAACAGCGTTAGGCCTGGCGTTCCGGTGTCGCCACCACGAGGCCGTCGAGCTCGTCGGAGACCTTGATCTGGCAGGACAGGCGCGAGTTCGGGCGCACGTCAAAGCCGAAGTCGAGCATGTCCTCTTCCATCGGCGTCGGGCTGCCGACCTTCTCGCGCCAGGCTTCGTCGACATAGACATGGCAGGTGGCGCAGGCGCAGGCGCCGCCGCATTCGGCCTCGATGCCGGGAATGCTGTTGCGGATGGCGGCTTCCATCACAGTTGCGCCGTTCTCGACGTCCACCGTACGGGTTTCGCCCTTGTGATCGACAAAGTGAATTTTGGCCATGTGTGCTCGTGCTGCCGCGATCTAGGGAATGAAGGAGGGTCCGGGCTGTCCTATAACGGGTCGGTCAGCCCGGCGCCATAGCGTTTTGATGAAGTCGCGAATACCGCTTCGCGGGAAGAAAACCCGTCAAAACAAAAGACTAGAGTACGGGTCTCGTGTTGTCGCCCTAAGTGTTGAGGATCGCCTCGATGGCGGCGCGCGCCTCGGTCACCGCCTCTTTCAGCGCGGCAAAGGCGTGAGGCCGGCCCTGGCCGGTCTGGATCGCGGTCTCCAGGCTGGCTGCGGCGTCCGCCACCGCCAAGGCGCCGATCCCGCGCGCCGAGCCCTTGAGCTTGTGGGCGAGTGCGCCGGCCTCGGCCGGGAGCGCTGCCATCGCCGCGATCAGGCGCACCGCCTGCTCGGCAAACATCGCCAGCACTTCCTGTTCCAGCTCGGAATCGCCGAGCGTCATGCGGGAGAGATGATCGAGGTCGAGCGGGCTGTCGATGGGTGCAAGCGGGGGCGAGGGCATCCAGTCCATCCGTTGCAGTTCAGGAGTCATGGCGCAGGCCCCGGCATCGCGCGATGTCCGCCGGTCCGGCGGTCAAGTTCCCTCCACCCAAGCACGGAAATGGTTAACGAAATGTTCCGGCCGTTTTACGCAAATCTGCCTGTTTATTGACGAAAAGTTGCCGCAATCCGGCGAGTCCAGTGGAGAATTGCATTTATTGCTAAGGCCTTACGGCGCGATCCTGTTAACGATGATTAAGAATGTCTTAATCGCGGGCATTTCATTCGCGACGCTCTGCCAATAGGATGTTGGAGAAATTGGCGGACAAGCCGTCCGGGTGGCGATGGCTCGGAGATCCGCGCAAGCGGCATGATCCGGACTGTGGGCTTGCGTAGCGCGCAGAGCTCGCGGGGGGACGCGTACAAGTAACGAGGGCTCGGACTGAACATGGCAAACACTCCGAAAAAGGTCAAAGACCCCACAGAAGATGCGCTTTCTGCAATCCAGGAAGCCCTGAACATCAGCGACACGGCGGCGGACACCAGCCGCAACGCCTCGATGCGCAGCGAAACGCCGCCTCCGGTCGCGCCACCGGCTCCCCCGATGTTCGACGAACCGAGCTTCGACCCGCGTCCTGCCGCGAACGAACGCGCGATGTTCGACCAGATCGAGGAGCCGCGCTCCTCGCGCCGCGCCGCCAATGACGACCGTGCGACCATCGGCCAGCTCTTGCAGACGTTGCAGACGGGACGCCCGAGCCGCAACATCTACACCGGTGCGACAATCTTCACCGTCATCTGGCTGGCGGCCTGCGCCGCGCTGACGGTCGGTTTCCTGCCTTCGATCCAGGCGGCGATGGGCCAGAGCGGCGGCGTGTTGGCCATTGCCGGCCTGGTCACGATGTTCTTCGCGCCGATCATGCTGTTCTTCTTCCTGGCGAGCCTCGTCTGGCGCGGCCAGCAAATGAGCTCGGTCGCGCAGGCGATGGCCCAGGTTGCGATCCGCTTCTCCGAGCCGGAAGGCTCGGCGTCGGATTCCATGGTGACCGTCGGCCAGGCCATCCGCCGCGAGGTTGCGGCGATGGGCGACGGCATCGAGCGCGCCATCGCGCGCGCCGGCGAGCTCGAGACGCTGGTCGCCAACGAGGTTGCGGCGCTCGAACGCGCCTATTCCGACAACGAGGTGCGCATCCGCGCCCTGCTCCAGGACATCGCGCATCAGCGCGATAATCTGGTCGGCCAGGCCGAGCAGGTCCGCAGCGCCATCTCCGGCGTGCAGATCGATTTGCGCCACGACATCGCACTGATCTCGGACGCGATTGCCTCGCGCGTCGACGAAGTCGCCAAGTCCATCACCGGCGCGCTCGAAGAGCGCGGCGCCCACATCACCGGCGCGCTCAGCAACGCCGGCGACAACATGATCCTCGCCCTCGGCGAGCGCGGCGGCGACCTGCTCGACCGGCTCGAGGAGGCCAGCAACGAGACCACACGCGCCGTGCTCGATGCCAGCGAGCGGCTGACCACCAGCCTCAACTTCAAGACCGGCCATGTCCACGACGAGTTCGTCGACCTTGCCGACCGCGTCCACGAAATGCTGAACGAGCGCATCGACCGCATCACCGGCGAGTTCGAGCAGCGCTCCGCCGCGATCGTCGACGGTATCTCCGAGCGAACCGAGCAGGTGCATGACAGCCTGAAGAATTCGTCGGACTCGCTGCTGCTCGAGCTCGAGCTGCGTTCCAACGACCTCTCCGCCAAGATCGACGACGCCGGCAACCGCCTCGCCGGCCACATCATGACCTCCGGCGACAAGGCGAGCGAAGCGCTCGACGCCACCGTCAACACGCTGGTCGCCAAGGTCGTCAGTCAGACCGAGACCGCGCACGACTCGCTGTCGCTGCAGATGAGCGCCTTCGACGAGCTGGTGAAGAATCAAGGCACCGAGCTGGTCGAGAAGTTCGCACGCGACTCCGGCACGCTGGGCGCCCTGATCACCCGCCACATCTCCGAGTTCGACCGCACCGTGAAAACCTTCGGCGGCGAGATCGTCGATCGGATGGGCCAGCGCACCCAGGACATCCATGAATCGCTGAAGACCTATGTCGACAATTTCGACACCCGCTTCACCTCCAACGGCGGCGCGATCACGGCTGTGCTCGACCAGCGCCTGGTGCAGTTCGAGACCACGGTTGGCGAGCGCGTCAGCAACCTCGACGCCTCGCTGAACGGCAAGATCTCGGGTCTCGACTCGACGATCGATGGTCACATCAAGACCTTCGACGAGCAGCTCGTCGGCCGCGTCGCCGCGCTCGAACAGTCGTTCGATACCCGTGCGAAGTCGGTCACCGAGACCATCGACGGACGGCTCAACACGCTCGCCTCGTCGCTGACTGACGGTGCCGCGCAGGCGATCCAGTCGATCGACTCCCGCCTCACCCATCTCACGACGTCGCTGACCGATGGCGCATCGCAGGCGATCGAGACGATCGACAACCGTCTCAACCACCTCACGACCTCGCTGACGGATGGCGCGTCGCAGACCATCCAGACGATCGACACGCGCCTCACGCATCTGACGACCACCCTCACCGGCGGCGCGTCGCAGGCGCTCGAATCCATCGACACGCGCCTCACCTACCTGACCACCGCGGTGACGAACGGCGCCTCGCAGGCGGTGCAGTCGATCGATACCCGTCTCACCCTCCTGACCTCGACGCTCACCGACGGCACCGCGCAGGCGATCGAGGCGGTCGACCGCCGCATCACCGGCGTCACCGAGATCATCGACGGCCGCAGCATGCACCTGACCGACACGGTCACGGCGCGCTTCCAGGACATCCAGCAGGCCATCGAGACCAAGGTCGGCTCGGTCGCCAGCGACATCGACGTGCGCGTGGCGCAGTTCGAGGACCTGCTCGGCTCACGCGTCGAGGCCGTCGCCGGCCGCATCGAGAGCAGCGGACGCCAGGCCAGCGAGGACATGATGTCCCGCGCCGAGATGATCTCGACCGCGATCCGCTCGCACGTCGAGGACGCCGAGCGCTCGCTCACCAACCTCGTCGTCAACACCAGCGAGACCATCCAGACCGGTGCGCGCACCGCGCAGCAGTCGCTGATGACGGTTTCCTCCGACGTCAACGCCCAGCTCAAGATGACCTCCGCCGAGGTCGAGCGCGCGCTGACCGCTGTCGGCACCGGTGCCGCGAACTCCATCCTGACCAGCGCCCGCGAAGCGCAGTCGACGCTGGTCGCCGCGTCGGGCGATGCCTCCAACCAGATCAAGGGGCTCGCGGCCGACGTCGAACGCACGCTGTCGTCGGCAGGCTCGGCGACCGCCGCCTCGATCCTGGCCGGTGCCCGCGAGGTGCAGACCACGCTCGTCACGGCGTCCTCGGACGCGGCCAACCACGTCAAGACCCTCACCGCCGACGTGCAGCGCTCGCTCTCGATGGCCGGCACGACTACCGCGGAATCGATCACCGCCGGCGCCCGCGATGCGCAGAGCGCGCTGATCGCGGCCTCGAGCGAGACCGCCAACCAGATCAAGGCGCTGTCCTCCGACGTGCAGCGCTCGCTCTCGATGGCGGGCACCGCGACGGCAGAGACCATCATGACCGGCGCCCGCGAAGCCCAGAGCACGCTCGTCAACGCATCCTCGGATGCGGCGAGCCAGGTCAAGTCCCTCGCCGCCGAAGTGCATCGGTCGCTCTCGCAGGTCGGCCAGTCGACCGCCGAGACGATCACGACCAGCGCCCGCGATGCCCAGAGCACCCTGCTGGCGGTCTCCGCCGAACAGACCGGCCAGGTTCGTTCGCTGGCGGCCGAGATGCAGCGCGCGCTGGCGACCGCCGGCGGCGCCACCATCGAGGCGCTCACCAGCGGCGTACGCGAGGCCCAGGGCACGCTGATCTCCGCCTCGACGGACGCAGCAGGCCAGATCAAGTCGCTGACCATAGACATCGAGCGCACGCTGACCTCGGTCGGCGCCGACACCGCCTCGACCATCCTCAACAGCGCGCGTGAGGCGCAGACCTCGCTGACCTCGACCTCGGCGGATGCCGCAAGCCAGATCCGCACGATCTCGAGCGAGATCGAGCGTACGCTGAGCACGGCCACAGCGAACGCGACTAACGACATCCAGACCAGCGCGCTCAACGCTCAGAACGCGTTGATCAACGCCTCCAACGAGGCGAGCTCGCGGGTCAAGTCGAGCTCGGCGGACGTCGAGCGCTCGGTGCTCGCCGCCAGCAGCAGCTTCGGCCAGGCCATGACCGGCAAGACCGACGAGATCGTCACCTACGTGCAGCAGCAGTCCGACCGTCTCGCCAACATGATCGACGCCAAGCGCGGTTCGCTCGTGGACGCGATCGGCTCGAAGACCAGCCAGCTCACGCTCGACATCGACCGCGTCACATCGGACGCGCTGAAGTCGATCGAGACGCGCGGACATGCGTTCTCGCAGACCATGATGGGCAACGGCTCCGAGGTGGCGCGAACCATCAACTCGGCGAGCGAGATGGCGACGGGTGCCGTCAACAAATCGCTCAAGGACCTCGAGCAGGCCTCGCGCGCGGCGATCGACCAGTCGCGCCAGGTCTCGATCGCGGCCGTCACCGAGATGCAGGAGACCAGCAAGATCCTGCGCACCGATACGGTCGCCCTGTTCGAGCGCCTGCGCGAAGGCAATATCCTGCTCCAGGAGGTGCTGACCGGTGCGCACGACAACCTCAACTCGCTCGAGCGGGCGCTAGTGACGCGCGTCGCCGACTTCGTCTCGGCGATGAACGACGTCACCTCGCGCAACGGCGCTGCGACGCAGAACCTGGAAGACCAGCTCAACGTCTTCAACAGCAAGACCACGCGAGCGCTGCAGGATCTCGGCGAGCTGTCGACCCAGTTCGACGCGCACGGCAAGGCACTGGTCGAGGCCGCGCAGGTCGTCGAGCAGAGCAACAAGAACACCACCGCCTCGCTCGCCGAACGCAAGGAGGCGCTGGAATCGCTCGTCACCACGATCGACCTGCGCACGGCCGATCTCGACCAGCGCCTGTCGCGCTTCACCGGCCTGCTCGATGAATCGCTGGCGGCCGCCGAAGAGCGGGCTCGCGACATCGCCCGCGTCGTCGCGGAGACCGCCGGCGCAGGTTCCGCCGCGATCACCCGCCAGTTCGAAGCGGTGCGGTCGGCCTCCGAAGAGGAGCACCGGCAGACCGTCGAGGCCATGCACGACATCTACCGCCAGACCACCGACGAGGCGGATGCGATGTTCAAGCAGTCGACCGAGAAGTTCACCAACCTCGTCTCCAGCATGAAGCAGATGGCGTTCGAGATGCACAACGAGCTCGAAGCCACCCGCAACGAGCTGCGCCGCGGCGTGCTCGAGATGCCGCAGGAGGCCGCCGAGAGCACTGCGCAGATGCGCAAGGTGATCGTCGACCAGATCGAGGCCCTCGCCGAGCTCAACCGCATCGTGGCCCAGCACGGCCGTGGCCTCGACGTCTCCACGACGGGCCGCGCCAGCGTGCAGCGCCAGGAAGAGCCGATGCTGGCGGCCGTCGGCGCGCGCAGCACCGAGACGCGCATGCGCGAGAGCGCCAGCGCCTCGACGCTGCCGCCGCCGGACCTCGGCATGCCCGCCTCCTCGCGCCGCACCGAAGCCCCGCCGGTTGCACCCGCGGGCAACGACCAGGGCCGCGACGGCTGGCTGTCGGACCTCTTGAGCCGCACGGACGCCAACCAGGGTGCGCCCACCGGACGTGAACCCCAGCGCGGCCGCCAGGCTGCACCGGCTCCGCAGCCGCAGGCTCCGCAAGGTGGCGGCAATCCGCTGGAATCCTTGTCGCTCGACATCGGCCGGCTGATGGACCGCAACCTCGCGTCCGAGATGTGGGACCGCTACCAGCGCGGCGAGAACAAGGCCTTCACCAAGCGCCTCTACACGCCCGCCGGCCAGAAGGCCTTTGACGAGGTCGCCCGCAAGTATCGATCCGACCGCAACTTCAAGGCCACGGTCGACCGCTATGTCGCCGAGTTCGAACGCCTGCTCGACGAAGTCGCCCGCGACGGCCGCGGCCCGCAGGAGCTGCGCAACCACCTGACCTCGGAGACGGGCCTGGTGTACACGCTGCTCGCGCACGCAGCGGGCCGGCTGGGATAAGCGGTCAGTCGCCAAGACGCATGACGAATGAAAACGGAGGCCTTACGGCCTCCGTTTTGTTTTGGGGGCACATTCGGAACGAAGCGATCGACCAAGCACTCGGTGTCGTCCTGGCGAACGCCAGGACCCATTATCCCAGGGAGGAGTTTGGCGAAGACCAGTCGTTCGGTACTGCCATCGACCTCAATCGATGGACCTCGCGGTATGGGTCCTGGCTTTCGCCAGGACGACATCTGGGACGCCTACTGCCGCCGGCGCTCCGGCACGGCGGGCTTCGGCGGCTCGGGCGGCGGTGGCGGCGCAGCCGCCGGTGCGTTGTTGCTGGCGCCGAACAGGACGCGGGTCGGGTTGCGGTCGAAATTGTTGACGGCGCGGCTGATATCGCCGAGCGTGCGGCGGCCGTCGGTCATCAATGCGCCGGAGCGCTTGTCGAAATCGTCGGCCAGTTCGCGGATCGACTTCACCGCCAGAAACAGCTCGCCGCCGTCCTTGCCGCCGGCGAGCGTGTTGAGGCCGAGCATGAGGCTGTCGGCCTTGAGCATGACGCCGTCGACCTTGGCCATCACGCCGTCGATCTTCTCCGAGTTGCGGGCGAGCGAGTTGGTGAAGGTCTCGAGATTCTTCAGCGAGTTCTTCACCGATTCCTGATTGTCGGCGACGATCTTGTTGATGTTCTGCAGCGTGCCGCGGATCGCCTCGGTGACGTCCTGGAGCTTGTTGGGATCGGCCGTCAGCGTCGGAATGCCGTCCTCGTCGAGCGGCGGCGCAGGCGCTGCCTCCTCGCCGCCCTTGAGCGAGATCGCGGCGACGCCGGTCAGGCCCTGGAATTCGAGGCCGACCAGGGTGTCCTTGCGGATCGGGGCGTTGTTCTCGACCATGGCGAGTGCGACAACCCGCCGCGGGTTGTCGAGCTTCACCGAGACCACCTCGCCCACCCGGATACCGTTAAAATTGACGCTGCCACCGTTGCGCAGGCCCGCCGCCGGGCCCTCGAACACGACGCGCAGCGGGCTGCGCTGCTTGGTGGTGTGCAGCGACTGAAACCACAGCACGAAGCCGATCGCGGCGGCGATCACCGCCAGCGTGAACGACCCGATCAGCACGTAATTTGCGCGCGTTTCCATCAGCTACTCCGGCACCTCAGCCCATCACCGCGCGAGCGCGCTTGCCATGGAAATATTGTCTCAGCCAGGGATGCTGCGAGGCCTGCATGTCGGCGATCGACCCTGCCGCAATGATCTTACCGTTGCCTAAAACGGCGATGCGATCACATGCTGTGTAAAGGCTATCGAGGTCGTGGGTTACCATGAAAACGGTCAGCCCCAAAGTACGCTGCAGGGTCCTGACCAGCTCGTCGAAGTCGCCGGCGCCGATCGGATCCAGGCCCGAGGTCGGCTCGTCCAGGAAGACGAGATCCGGGTCGAGAGACAGCGCGCGCGCCAGCGCCACGCGCTTGACCATGCCGCCCGATAGTTCCGAGGGAAAGCGATCGGCCACTTCGGGCTTGAGACCCACCATGGTGAGCTTGGCGATGGTGATCTCGTCCATCAGCCGCTGCGACACCCGGAGATATTCGCGCATCGGAAACTGGATGTTCTGCCGCACCGTGAGCGAGGAGAACAGCGCGCCCTGCTGAAACAGCACGCCCCAGCGCCGCTCCACGTTGCGACGCTGCGACGTATTGGAGGCATCCAGATCGACGCCGAACACCTCGATGCTGCCTGCGACCTTGGGCACGAGGCCGATGATGGTGCGTGTCAGCACGGACTTGCCCGCGCCGGAAGGACCGACGAAGCCCAAAATCTCGCCGCGCTTGACATCGAGGTCGAGCCCGTCGAGCACGCGCGTCGCGCCGAACTGCACGGTGATGTCGCGGACGCGGATGATGGGGTTCTGGATCTCGCCTGCCATCGTCACATCCCGATCGAGGCGAAGAAGATGGCGAACACGCCATCCATGACGATGACGAAGAAGATGCCCTTCACCACCGAGGCCGTCGTGTGTTGTCCGAGCGATTCCGCGCTGCCCTGCACGGCGAGGCCCTCGACGCAGGCGACGATGCCGATCACCGCGGCCATCACCGGCGCCTTGACGATGCCGACGATGAAATGGTCGATCGAGATGGCGTCGCGCAGGCGCAGCAGGAAGGCTTCGGGATCGACGCCGCCGTAGAGCCAAGCGACGAGACCGCCGCCATAGAGCGCGGCCATCGCGCCGAGGAAGGCCAGGATCGGCAGCGCTAGCACCAGCGCCAGCATGCGCGGCAGCACCAACACCTCGATGGGATCGAACCCCATGGTGCGCAGCGCGTCGATCTCCTCGCGCATCTTCATCGAGCCGAGCTCGGCCGTGTAGGCGCTGCCCGAGCGGCCGGCGACCATGATCGCGACCAGCAGCACGCCGATCTCGCGCAACACCAGCACCCCGAGCATGTCGACGACGAAGATGTCGGCGCCGAACCTGCGGAAGTGGAAAATGCCCTGCTGGGCGATGATGCAGCCGATCAGGAAGGTGATCAGCACCACGATCGGCACCGCGCGCCAGCAGACCTGCTCGAGATGGTGCACGGTCGAGGTCAGGCGGAACGAGCGCGGGTGAATCAGGGTGCGTGCGCCCGCCGCGAGCACCGCGCCGAGCATGTCGATCAGGCCTGCCACGGTGCCGGCAACCCCGGCCACGGTCTGGCCGATCTGCTCCAGCATGCCGGTGATGGTGATCGTGCTGGTGTCGATGACGGGCGTCGCCCTGACCCGCCGCACCTCGTCCACGAGGCTCGAATAATTGGCGGAGAGGCCGGCGATCTGCGCCTCGACGGCGCCCTGCGTCAGGCTGCGGCGCAGCCGCTCGATCAGCCAGGCGCCAAAGGTGTCGAGCTTGGTGACCTCGGACACGTCGATGAAGATGCTTTGCGGGCCGCCGGCAAGCTTCTCGGCGTCAGCCACCATCCGCTCCAGGACCGGCGCGAAGCTCGCGGTCCAGGTTCCGGTGGCGCAGAGTGCCAGCGCATTGCCCTTCGCAATCCGTTCCAGCTTCGGATCGCCGTTCAAGACGTCCGCTCCCGTGCCGGGGCGCGAGAAACGGTTGAAATCAGATGGTTGCGCACGCGCCCTTACCCGGAGAAGGTATCCCCAACTGGTTAACCTTAGTTGCTAGAGGTAACCAGCAGGTTCAGATTTCGCCAGAGTTCAAAATGACTTCCAGCAAAGTTCCTGCCCTCGCCTCGCGAATCGAGCGCTTCCCCATTGCGGGCAGTTTCACCATCAGCCGGGGCGCCAAAACCGAGGCCGTCACCGTCGTGGCCGAGGTCAGCCGGGACGCCCTGACCGGCCGCGGCGAATGCGTGCCCTATTCCCGCTATGGCGAGACGGCCGAGGCGACCCTTGCCGCCATCCAGGCCATGCGGGAGGCCGTGGCCGGCGGCCTCACCCGCCAGGCCCTGCAGGCCGCCATGCCGCCCGGAGCGGCCCGCAACGCCCTGGATTGTGCCCTGATCGATCTGGAAGCCAAGGCGGCGGGCCTGCGGGCCTGGAGCCTGCTCGACCGCCCGTCCCCGGGCGAGCGCACCACGGCCTACACGATCTCGCTGGGCACACCCGAGGCCATGGCGGCGGCGACCGCCAAAGCGGCGCACCGGCCGCTGCTCAAGATCAAGCTCGGCGGCGACGGCGATCCGGAGCGGATCATGGCGGTGCGCGAGGCGGCGCCCGAATCCGAGTTGATCGTGGATGCCAACGAGGCCTGGACCGAGGCCAATCTGGAGCACAATCTTGCCGCCTGCGAGGCCGTCGGCGTCACCCTGGTCGAGCAACCGCTGCCCGCGGGCAAAGACCACGCACTGGCGCGGATCAAGCGGCCGCTCGTGGTCTGCGCCGACGAGAGCGTGCACGACCGCAACTCGCTCGCTCCCTTGCGCGAGCGCTATGACGCCGTGAACATCAAGCTCGACAAGACCGGCGGCCTCACCGAGGCGCTGGCGATGGCCGACGCCGCTCAGGCGCTCGGCTTCGAAATCATGATCGGCTGCATGGTCGCGACCTCGCTCTCGATGGCCCCGGCGATGCTGGTGACGCCGCAGGCGCGCTTCGTCGATCTCGACGGTCCGCTGCTGCTGGCGCACGATCGCGATCATGGCCTTCGTTACGACGACAGCCTGATCTATCCGCCTGATGCCTCGCTGTGGGGATGAGCTTTCAGCCGGTGCCGCGTCGACCAGATCAGAAGCGCGCCGGCAGCGGCCATAGCGGCCATCACGTAATAGAGGCCATCGCCGATGCGGGCGTAGATCGCGCCTGACGCGATCGAGGTGGTCGCGCCCAGCAGCCCGTTGCACGCCGCGTAATAACCCTGCCCCCGCGCGATCTGATGCGACGGCACGCGCTGCACCAGCAGACTCATCGTGCCGAGAATGGTCATCCCGAAGCTCAGGCCGTGGCCGAGCTGCACGATCGCCAATAGCGCGAGCGGCGGATCGTGCGCGGTGACGACCCAGCGCACGACCGCGCTCGCGCCCCCGATCGCCATCAGCGAGGACGGATGCAGCGAGAAGCGCGGCGACAGCGCAAAGATGACAATCTCGGCGATCACCCCTAACGTCCAGAGGCCCGCGATCGTCAGCCCGCCGAGGCCCTGGGCCTGCCAATTGATGGCCGAGAATGTATAATACGCGACGTGACTGCCCTGGATCAGCGCAGCCGAAACGATGATGGCCCAGAAGCCGGCATCGCGCAGCAGCGCCTTGCCGGCGTGCACCGCAATCGCCCGTCGCCTGACATCGTCCAGCGGCTGCAGCAGCATGCCGGCGGCGACCGCAATCACGGCCCAGGCGACGATGATCCAGATCAGATCGCGCGCCGCGATGTGGTCTACGAGATAGCCGCAGGCGAGCGAGCCGGCCGCGAAGGCTGCCGAACCCCACAGCCGCACCGGCCCGTAATCGAGCCCGTAGCGGGCGACGCCACGCAGCGCATAGGCGTCGGTCAGCGGCATGGTCGGCGTCCACATCATGCAGGTCAGCGCATAGATCAGGAACAGCGCCAGCGGCTGCTGCTGCAAGCCGACCGCCGTGAACCCGATCGCCGTCGCCAGCACGGAGATCATCATGCCGGCGCGAATCGCATGTCGCTTTTCGGCAAAGGCGGTGATCTGCGGCAGCGTGGTGAAGCGCGTGATCGCCGGCAGCGCGTTGATGAGGCCGATCCAGGCCGCGTCGATGCCGATCGCCTTCAGCCAGACCGGAAAGAACGGCAGATGCGTCCCCGAGACCGCGAACACGGCCGAGTAGAACAGCGCGAGGCTCACGGCGAATCGCCGCTTCCGAGCTGCTGCGATGGGGATTTGTGATTCGCCTGCCATCAAACCAATTGCGATTCGGTCGATATCGTGGTGATCGTTACTGTAACGCGCGGTGATTTGCGCGACGAGATTGACATGGCCAACGAAGCATTCGCCCTCTCGCCTATGTCTGCCCGTGCGGCCGAGCCGAACGAGCAGGATTACGACGCGATCCGCGAAGCCTTCCTGGAGACCGCGCGCGGCCGCTGGTTCCTCGGCGAATACGCCAAGCGCAACCGCAATGCCGATACCCGCATGGTGCTCGACGCGGTCGCGAAAATCGAAGAAACCCTTGCGGCAGAGCGCCAAGCCGTCGTCGAGGACCGCCTGCCCGAGGCGCTGGTCGCGATCCGGCACGCGATCCGCGAAGCCGAGACGATCGCGATCGCGGCGTTCGATCCCGGCGCGATCGAGGCGAGCCTCGCACCGATCCCGCGCGGCCTGCGCATCATCAAGGAGATCTCCTGGCGCTGGCGCGAGATCGGCGCCGACGGGCGAATCTGCGACCTGATTGATTCGCAGCTCGCCTCCATCGAGGCGGCCTGCGCGCAGGTTTCGACCCTCGATCCCCGCGCCGACCTCAAGGCCGCATTCGACCTGCTCAAGGACCGGATCGACCAGACCGACGCTGACGCAACGCCGCAGGCCGCGCGCCCCTCGCCGGCTCCGGTGCAGGAGGCACCGTCGCCCGTTGCGGAAGCTCCGCTGGCGGAGGCCGCGCCTGCGGCGATGGCCAGCGAAGCAGCCGTGGCTTTTACGGAGGCGCCGCAGGACATCGCAGAGGTGATCGAGCCCGAAGCCGCCGTGGAAGCGGCCGGCGTCGCCGAGGCCTTCTCCGTTGCCGAGCAGGCGATGGACGCCGCGCTCAAGCCGGAGACCGTCGGCGAGAACCTGATCGCACCTGAAGCCGCCGCTTTTGAAGAGCCGGCCACTGAGGCCTTCGCGGAGGTGACGCACGAATTTTCGCTCGATGCCGCAGCGGAAGCCGAGGACGAAGCCATACTCGACGCGATCGCGCTGGAGATGGCCGCACCCGATCCGGAATTCGACGAGATCATCGAACCGGTCGAGATGGAAGCGACCGTTCCGGAACCGGTGGTTGCGGAGGCCGCAGCGCCCATCGCAGCCGAGATACCGGAGCCGATCGAACCGGAGCCGGCCGCAGCCGAGCCAGTCTCCGCCGCAGCGGTGGTGGAGGAGCCTGTGGAGGAAGCGCCGATCGCGATGGAATCGCTGGCGCGCCTCACCAACGCCATTGCGGAAGCCGCCGCCGAAGTGATGGAGCAGCCGGCGCCGGTCATGGCGGCCACCGCGACATTCGGCGCGGCGCAGGCCACGACGCTGCCGATGACGTCGCCGGTTCCGGAAGCCTCACTTGGCGCCACCATCCTCGCCAGCGGCATCCTGCAAAAGCCCCGCGCCGCCGCAAACGACCCCATGGCGCCAATCCGCCGCATGACCCAGGCCGAGAAGATCGCGTTCTTCTCGTAAGGGGGCGCAGCTATGTCCTCCGTGGAAGACACCCTCACCCTCTGGCGTCCCGTCGGACCGAAAGACCTGGAGCTGATCCAGCAATCCGGCATGCGCGCGTTTCCGCCGCGCCTGCCGGACCAGCCGATCTACTATCCGGTGCTGACGGAAGACTACGCCATCAAGATCGCGCGCAATTGGAATGTCCCGGCGAGCGGCTCGGGCTTTGTGACACGTTTCGAGGTCGAGCGCAGCTTCATCGCGAAGTACGACGTGCAGGAGGCGGGCGGCCGCTCACATCTGGAGTACTGGATTCCGGCCGAGGACCTCGATGCCTTCAATACCGCAATCGTCGGCCTGATCGAGGTCGTCCGCAGCTTCCCCTAGCCGCTGCGCGCTCAGCCCCTCATCCGCAATTCCACACCGCGCCAATCGGCGTCCGCGTCCAGCACGGGCCAAAACTGCCGCCATTGTAGCGGCCGCCGCCGAAGCCGGGCCGGCCGAAATAGCGCCACTCACCATCCCAGCCGTAATATTGCGGAACTGGATCGATGTACCAATGGCGTCGGTCGCTGGGCGACATCCGCCGCATCGCTTCCTTCTGCTTATAGAGCGGAATGCTGTTGCTCAGCGGCTGGCGATAGCCCGGCAGGAAGCCGTAGCCATGCCAGGCTTGCTTGGGACGCTTTTGGATTGAAGCAGCCGGCGCGACAGCCGGCAGCAGCGATAGGACGATAGCGACAGATAGACACATAAAGCGCGACATGGACCGACCATAGACAGTCGGATGCCGGCAGGCCATTCAAAATTCGGGTGGGCGATGTAACAAAGCCCATCGCGAAACCGAAGAGATCGGGAACGGAAATCCATCACCGAGGGTCAAGGAAACATGATTGGCGAAGTGATTGTCATTGGCGATCTGCAATTGCGTGACGGCGCCTCTGTCGACGAACACGACCGGCTCGGCGCGCGCATGTACGACATCGTCAGCCGTCTTCCCGGCTTTGTGTCGGTCAAGTCGTTCAAGGCCGAGGACGGCGAGGAGCTCACCGTGTTCCGTTTTGCCTCGGAGGAAGCGCTCGAAGCCTGGCGCACTCACCCCGAACATGTCGAGACGATGAAGCGGGGACATGCCGAGTTCTACGCCAGCGGCTTCCTGCAGATCTGCAAGGTGATCCGCGAGGTCGGACCATTCGAGCACGCGTGACGCCGTTCCGCATCATTCGATCGCGCGCTGCTAGCTGATCACACCCTTCCTGATCAGGAAGCATCCGTAACTGCTGCTGTCGCCGACCTGTACGACGCCAAAGCTCGCCGCCGCCGCGCGATAAAAATCCGGCCGCGAGAGTTTTCCGGGCGTGACGGGCCGGCCGGCGGCACGCTCGATCTCCGCGAGCACCGTGCGCTGCACGTCGGGGACGCGGCTGGGATCGTCGACCGGCATCATCACGCGGACCGGATCGGGATCGAAATCGTCGAGCGGATAGACCGACATGATGGCGCGAATCGCGGTCTGCATGCTGATGCCCGGCAACTGGATCAGGCGCTGCGAATGCGTGCTCTGCGCGATGCGCGCAGAGGGGTGATTGGCATCGACGAAAGCGAGATCGTCGCCATGGCCCATGGACGCCAGCAGCCAGAGCAGATCTGGCGTGAGGATCGGATCGATCGATTTCAGCATGTGACGGACTGTCCTCCCATCGTGCACCCACCTTGGCGGGTTCCAAGCGTGATTCAGATCACGCAGCCTACCATGGTGATGGCGATCACGGACCTCAAAGTCGAACGCGGCCAAGCTTGCCGGCAACCAATCTCGTATCGAGATCAGTGCCAAAGGAGCACGCCATGTTCCGCCTAAAATCTTTCCTGATGACTGCAGGCCTTTTGGGAAGTCTGTTCGGCTTCGCCTCCGGCCCTGTTTCCGCGCAAGTCGCCCCGGTCGAGCCGGCCCCCACCGCGCTGCAAGGCCCGGAACAGCGCGTCGCGTTGGTGATCGGCAATTCGAACTACCAGAACGCGCCGCAGCTCGCCAACCCCGACAATGACGCGGACTCGATGGCGAAGTTCCTGAATTCGGCCGGGTTCGAAGTGGTCGCCGCGACCGACCTGACCCAGAACGACATGCTTCGCGTGGTGCAGGATTTCTCCGCCAAAGTGTCGGCGCGCGGTCCGAACACGGTGGCGATGGTCTACTACGCCGGTCACGGCGTGCAGCTCGCCGGCGAGAACTACCTCGTTCCCGTCGACGCCAAGGTCTCGAGCCAGACCGAGCTCGTCAACAACTCCGTCCGTCTGGTCGACGTGATGTCGACGCTGGAGACGATCCCGAGCCGCATGCGCATCGTCATCCTCGATGCCTGCCGCAACAACCCGTTTCCGAACGTGAACGATGCCGGCCGCGGCTTGGCGATCGTCGATGCGCCGAACGGTTCGATCGTCGGTTACTCGACCGCGCCGGGCGCGGAAGCGCAGGACGGCACCGGCGGTCACAGCCCCTACACGCAGGCCTTCCTGAACGTCGCGCGCGAGCCCAACGTGCCGATCGAGCAACTGTTCAAGCGCGTGCGCCTCGAAGTGAACCAGACCACCAGCGGCGCGCAGATCCCGTGGGAGAGCTCGTCGCTGACGTCGGACTTCACCTTCTTCGGCGACACAGCTGTCGCCGCCAACCGCGCGCCCGTGAATGCGCCTGTCGTGCAGATGGCCTCCAACCTGCCGAGCCGCTCGACCCGCCAGGCCTATGACTACGTGGTGTCCGAAGCACGGCCGGAGTACTATCAGGAGTTCATCACGATGTATCCGCACGACCCGCTGTGCGACCACGTCCGCTGGCTGCTCAACAACCTGCTGCTCACGCAGGCCTGGCACAAGGCGGTGCTCGCGAACTCGCCGCTCGGATACAAGAATTTCTACGACAGCTACGGCAACACGCCCTATGCGCAGGTCGCGCTCAAGCTCCAGATGCAGCCGAAGCAGATCCCCTTGATGCAGGCGACCAAGTTCCTGGCGCCGCAGAATATCGCCCCGACCTTCAAGATTGGCAATCTCGGCCAGCCCAAATACATGCCGCTGCAGCAGGGTAATGGCGGTGCGCAAGTGAACGGCAATTTGCCGATCGTGCAGAAGTCGGGCGACAACAACGGCATCGGCAAGCTCGGCAATGGCGGCCAGATCGTCAACCTGCCGGCGGGCAACAACCAGCCCAACCAGCAGAACGGCACGCCGTCGCAGACCCCGGGCAAGATCGTCACCCTGCCCGCGCCGACCAACACCACCAACAACAATGGCGGCATCGGCAAGATCGTGACGCTGCCTGCGACCAACAAGACGCCGAACGGTACTGGCAACGGCACAATCAGTGGCAATCCAGGCAAGATCGTGAGCATGCCGGTGAATGTCGGCAAGGGCGGCACGACCATCGACACGAAGCCCGTCAACGTTCAGACGCAGAACAACCCGATCCGCATCAACAACGGCGCCAAGATTAGCGACAACCCCGTGAACAAGGTGCAGGTGCAGAACAACAACCACCCGCAGTTCAACGAGACCAATCGCATGGTCAACAATGGCGGCAACAACTTTCGGCAGTCGATGAACCAGAGCCAGGGTGGCAACGGCGGCAACAACCACCGCGGCTTCATGCACTGATCGCGGTCGGCCACACACGACAAAGGGCAGAGCGGTGACGCTCTGCCCTTCTTCATGTCAGAAAATTAGATTATCAGGCCACCAGCTCGGCAAACAAATCCGCATCCACATTGCCGCCGGAGAGCACGATGACGACGTTCTTGCCGGCAACATCAAGTCGTCCCGCAAGCAACGCGGCCAGGCCGACCGCTCCGCCCGGTTCGACCACGAGCTTCAGCTCGCGATAGGCAAACGCGACGGCCGCGCCGACTTCCTTGTCCGACGCTGTCACGCCGCGTGCGAGCAGTTTGCTGTTGATCGCGAACGTCATCTCGCCGGGGATCAGGGCCATCAGCGCGTCGCAGATGGTGCGGCCTGCCGGCCCGTGCGGCTCGCGATGACCCGCAGTCAGCGACAGGCCGTGATCGTCGAACGCCTCGGGTTCGGCCACAACGATTTGGGCCAGCGGAAAGCGTGCCTTCACGGCCGTCGCGACGCCCGCGATCAGGCCGCCGCCGGAGGCCGGCGCTACCACGATGTCAGGGGCAAGACCGAGTGCCGCCATGTCTTCCGCGATTTCGCGGCCGGCGGTGCCCTGGCCGGCGATCACGAAGGGATCATCATAGGGCCTGACCAGTGTCGCGCCGCGCTTCTCGGCGATGCCGCGCGAGATCGCCTCGCGGTCGTCGCGGTCGCGCTCGTACAGCACGACCTCTGCACCGTAGGATTTGGTGCGCTCGCGCTTCGACAACGGCGCATCCGCGGGCATCACGATGGTCGCCTGCATGTCGAGGATCTTTGCCGCCGCCGCCACGCCTTGGGCATGGTTTCCGGAGGAGAACGCGACCACGCCGCCGGCTCGCTTGTCCTGCGGGATCGAGGCGACCTTGTTGAAGGCACCGCGGAACTTGAACGAGCCGGTGCGCTGGAGCATCTCCGGCTTGAGATAGACCTTTGCGCCGACGCGTTCGTTGAGCACGGGAAAGGACAACAGCGGGGTGCGGACGGCGAAGGGTGCGATCACGCGGGCTGCGGCATCGATATCGGCAGGGCCGATCGGGAGGAGCTGTTCTGTCATGCCTGATGTTATCGCGGCGGATGAGGCGCGAGCAAGACATCTCCGCGCGAGGATTTCGTCCCCTCAGGCGACGAATCGCGCCGGTTCTGCCCCGTTCCGGCCGGGCATCACGGCACCGACCGCCAAAATGCTGTCGATAAAAGCCCGGGCCGAGGCCTCCCAGGTGTAGTTGGCGGCGAATTCGACGCAGTCCTGCCGGGAGATGTCGAGTGCGGCGAAGCAGGCGCTGCGCAGATCGTGATCGAGTGCGCCGACCGGCGCATCGCCGATCACGTCGCGGGGCCCCTTCACCGGAAACGCCGCGACCGGCAGGCCGCTCGCCAGCGCCTCGAGCAGAACGAGGCCGAACGTGTCGGTCTTGCTCGGAAACACGAAGACATCGGCGGCAGCGTAAATGTCCGCCAGTTCCTCGCCATGCTTTTCGCCGAGGAAGATCGCATCCGGATAGGCCTCCTCCAGCGCGACACGCGCCGGACCATCGCCGACGATCACCTTGGTGCCGGGCAGGTCGAGGTCGAGGAACGCCTCGAGATTCTTCTCCACCGCGACCCGGCCGACCGAGAGGAACACCGGTGCCGGCAAGCAGAGATCGATCGCGCGGGGATGGAACAAATGGGTATCGACGCCGCGCGGCCACAGCACGACATTGTCGAAGCCGCGCTCGGTCAGCTCGCTGGCGAGCGCCGGCGTTGCCGCCATCACGGCGCGGCTGGGGCTGTGGAATCGGCGCAGTGCCCGCCAGATCAGCGAGCCCGGCACCGGCACGCGGGCGCGGACATATTCGGGAAAGCGGGTGTGGAAGCTGGTCGTGAAGGGCAGCTTGCGCTGGCGGCAATAGCGCCGGACCATCAGGCCGATCGGCCCCTCGGTCGCGATGTGGATGCTGTCGGGGTGCGCCTCTTCGATCAGCTTCGCGATTCTGCCCGGGCGCGGCATGGCCAGCCGCACGTCGCGGTAGCTCGGCATCGCAAAGGTGCGGAACGATTGCGGCGTCAGGAACGAGAATTCGACGTCGAGACTTTTGGCGGCGTCGGCAAGCTTGGTCAGCGTCCGAACCACACCGTTGACTTGCGGGTGCCAGGCGTCGGTCGCGACCAGGATGCGCATCAGGCTGCCCTTGTCATGCAGCTCTGGCTGCAACCTGCGGGACCTGTGCCGGCTTCTCGGCCTGGTCCGCCCAGGTGATGATCTCGAAATGGCCGTCGTCGTGCTCGACCAGCGCCGTGCAGCTCTCGACCCAGTCACCGCAGTTCATGTAGCGGATACCGCCCTCGTCGCGGATCACCGCGTAATGGATGTGGCCGCAGATCACGCCGTCGGCATCGTGGCGCCGCGCCTCGGCGGCGAGCGCCTGCTCGAACGCGCCGATATAGTTGACGGCGTTCTTGACTTTCTGCTTCGCCCATTGCGACAGCGACCAATAGGGCACCTTGAACATGCGCCGGAAGAAGTTGACAAAGCGATTGAGCTGGATCGCGAAGTCGTAGGCCTTGTCGCCGAGATGGGCGAGCCAGCGTGCGTTCTGCACCACGAGGTCGAAGATGTCGCCGTGGATGACGAGATAGCGCTTGCCGTCCGCACCGGTGTGGACGGTGTTCTCGACCACGTCGATGCCGCCGAAATGTGTGCCGTAATAGTTGCGCAGGAACTCGTCGTGATTGCCGGGGATGTAGATCACCTTGGCGCCCTTGCGCGCCTTGCGCAAAAGCTTCTGGACCAGGTCGTTATGCGATTGCGGCCAATGCCAGCTCGATTTCAGCGCCCAGCCGTCGACGATGTCGCCGACGAGATAGATCGTGTCGGCATCATGGAAACGCAGGAAGTCGAGCAGAAGGTCGGCTTGAGAACCGCGGGCTCCGAGATGAACGTCGGAGATGAACAACGTGCGAAAGCGCCGCTCCGGGCTCTCGTCACTCACATCGTAACTTCCCATGCGCCAGCCTGTAACAATGTCCCGTGACAGGGGGATGACCAATTGAACCTTTGAGGCACCTTCGGAACCGAATCGCGCTTGCCTCGCCCACCCCGCGAATATCAGTCGCATGCGACAATCAGGCGACATGGCGCCTCAGCGCCCTCCGCAAGAACCCGGAACTGCGGCGCGCTCGCGAGCGGCGTCAGTAAAATTTGTGGAAATGATGGATCGGGCCGTGGCCGTGGCCGACGCTGAAGCGGTCGGCGGCCGCGATCGCCGCGCTGATCCAGGTCTTGGCGTTGCGCACGGCGTGCTCGAGATCCTCGCCCCTGGCGAGCCCGGCGGCGACCGCCGAGGACAGCGAGCAGCCGGTGCCATGGGTGTTGCGAGTGGCAACGCGCGGCGCGGCGAGCGCGATCGTGGTGCTGGCATCGACGAGATAGTCGATGCTCTCGGCGCCCTCGCCGTGCCCGCCCTTGATCAGGACTGCCCGGCAACCGAGCGCCAGCAGTCGGCGCCCCTGGCTCTCGATCTCAGCCTCGCTGGCCGCGACCGGTTCGTCGAGCAGAGCCGCGGCCTCGGGCAGATTGGGTGTGATCACCGAGGCCAGCGGCATCAGTTTGATGCGCAGCGCGTCGACGGCTTCGGACGCGAGCAGGCGATCACCCGATGTCGCCACCATCACGGGATCGAGCACGACATGCCGGGGTGCCCAGCGCGACAGCGCGGCCGCGATCGCATCGATGCTGGCGGCTTGCGCCACCATCCCGATCTTGACCGCGCCGACCTCGAGATCGGAAAACACCGCGTCGATCTGCGCGGTGACGAATTCGGCGGGCACCGCGTGAATGCCGGTGACGCCGCGGGTGTTCTGCGCGGTCAGCGCCGTGATGGCGGAAGCGCCAAAGACGCCAAGCGCAGCAAAGGTCTTCAGGTCGGCCTGGATGCCGGCGCCGCCGCTCGAATCGGAGCCGGCAATGGTCAGCGCGACGGGCGTCGTCATGGGGCGATTTTCCGCGTTTTCGAAGCCATGGCCCGTCCTAGCGCGCCTGCCTCAACCCAGCAAGTTCGCTTGCTAAATCCGGCCGGGTTTGGCCTATTAGCCGCCAGATATGCTTTCGGAGTGACCGCGATGGTTCCCTTTTTCGTCCAGATCAAATGCAAGCTCGGCCAATCCTATGTGGTCGCCAATGCGCTTGCCGAAGCCGAGATCGCCTCCGAGATCTATTCCACGGCCGGTCAATACGACCTGCTGGTGAAGTTCTACGTCGACAACGACACCGATATCGGCCACTTCGTCAACGAGAAGGTGCAGGTGCTGCCCGGCATCCAGGACACCCTCACCATCATCACCTTCAAGGCGTTTGGCGCGAGTTGACCGTCCGGAAAAGGGCGGGCCTGATCAGGCGCCGCCCTCCTTGCGCTTGGGACGCGGCGGACCGTCCACCGGCGGCAGCGATTTGAGATAATCCGCCATCGCCGCGAGATCGTCCTCCGGCAATTGCGAGGTGTTCTTGATCACCCGCGTCATCGCGCCGCCGACGCTGTCGCCGTCGGGCAATTCGCCGGTCTTCAGGAAATAGGCAATATCCTTCGCGCTCCACTCGCCGAGGCCCTTCTGGGTGATGTTGGGCACCCATCCCTCGCCTTCCGGATTGGGACCGCCAGCGAAGCGTTGTCCGGCGATGATGCCGCCAAGCGCATTGCGCGGGCTGTGGCATTCCGCGCAATGGCCAAAACTGTTGACGAGATAAGCGCCGCGATTCCACTGCGGCGACTTCGCGCTGTTGGCGACGAAGGGCTTGCCGTCCAGAAATAAGAATTTCCAGATGCCGACGTTGCGCCGGATGTTGAACGGAAAGCGCACGTCGTGGTCGCGCACCTTGCCTGCAACGGCCGGCAGCGTTTTCAGATAGGCAAAGAGATCGAGCACGTCCTCGCGCCTGGCGTGCTGATAGGACGTGTAGGGAAAGGCCGGAAAATAATGCCGCCCGTCCGGCGCGACCCCGTGCATCACCGCGTTGACGAATTCGGCCTCGCTCCATTTGCCGATGCCGTCCGTCGGATCGGACGAGATATTCGGCGCGTAGAACGTTCCGAACGGCGACTTGATCGCGACGCCGCCGCCGAGCCTGAGACGATCGGGCTGGTCGGGGACGGCATGGCATGAGGCGCAGCCGCCGGCGTTGAACATCACCTGGCCATTGGCAAGATCAGGCACGCGGGCAGGCGCGGTGCCGGCGGCCGCCACCACCGGCGCGCTGAGCCACCAATAGACGCCCGCTGCGGCGAGTGCGGCGAGCAGCGCCACGGAGATTGTTCGTCGCAACATGCGGTCCTTTCGTCGTCGCGGCGAAGCTTATGACCGATGCCCTCGCGGCTCCAGCCACGAAGAATTTAGCCCACCGCGGCCTGAAACGGGAATAAACTGAAATGCTGGCTGTTGGAAGTTTGGCAGCCCAAACGGGTTCAGCAGGGAGAAAAACCATGAACAAGATCGTCATCGCCATGTCAGTGCTTGGCGCCGTTGCTTTTGCGGGTTCGGCCAGCGCGGAAAAGCTGAAAGCAACGCTCGACGCCAAGTCCGAGGTCCCCGCAACGACCAGCAGCGGCACCGGAACGGCTGATCTGGATTACGACGCCGCCAGCAAGAAGCTGTCCTGGAAAGTCACCTATTCCGGCCTGTCCGGCCCCGCTACCGCCGCGCATTTCCACGGACCCGCCGAGCCCGGCAAGAACGCCGGCGTCGCGATCCCGATTCCCGGCGCTGCCACCAGCCCGGCCGAGGGCTCGGCGACACTGACCGACGCGCAGGCCGCCGATCTGCTCGGCGGCAAGCTCTACGTCAACATCCACACCGCGGCCAATCCAGGCGGCGAGATCCGCGGTCAGGTGACGAAGTAAACTTCGCACAGACCAGCAAAAGGGCGGCTGCCATAGCAGCCGCCCTTTTCGATTCCCCGTAACCCTGGCGCAGACATCACACCTCAGGTTCGGCTGCGTTCAGCGCCTGCGCGAGGTCGGCGATCAAATCCGACGGGTGTTCGATGCCGATCGACAGCCGGATCGTGGAATCGAGCACACCGATTTTCCGGCGGATGTCGGCGGGAACGCCGGAGTGGGTCATGGTGGCGGGCAGGCTCGCAAGCGACTCCGTTCCACCGAGGCTCACCGCCAGCTTGAGGATCTGCAGCGCATTGAGGAATTTCATGGCGGCGGCCTTGCCGCCGACGATGTCGAACGAGAACGTGGACCCCGCCCCTGTGCATTGCCGCGCAAACACAAGTCCATCCGGCGACGCCGCCTCGTGATGACCGAGATAGTGCACCTTGGCCACTTTTGGATGATCGCGCAGATAGTCCGCCACGAGGCGCGCATTCGCGTCGGCCTTTTCCATGCGCAGGCTCAGCGTCTCGAGCGAGCGGTTGATCATCCAGCAGGAATGCGGATCGAGCTGGGTGCCGATGGCGCCCCGGAGCGCCTTGATGCCCTTCACGACCGCCTTCGCGCCGAGCGCGGCGCCCGCGATCAGATCTGAATGTCCGCCGACATATTTCGTGAGCGAGTACAGCGAAATATCCGCGCCGTGCTCGATCGGCCGCTGAAACACCGGTCCGAGCAGCGTATTGTCGCAGGCGATGATCGGAACGTGTCCTTGGGTCTTTCCGATGGTCTCGGCGACACGCCGCATCATCGCGATGTCGACCAGCCCGTTGGTGGGGTTGGCCGGAGTTTCGATCAGAATCATCGAAACCCGGCCCTTGCGCATGGCCTCCTCCGCGGCCTGGCCGACCACGGCTTCGTCAACGCCATCGGCGAAGCCGACGGCGCCGATCGACAGACGCGCAAGCGTATTCGTCAGCAGGGTTTCCGTCCCGCCATAGAGCGGCTGGGAGTGCAGAATGACATCGCCGGGGCGAACGAACGCCAGAATCGTGGTCGCGATCGCCGCCATACCCGACGAGAACAGCGCGCAGCTCTCGGTGCGCTCGTAGATCGCGAGCCTGTCCTCGACGATTTCGCTGTTGGGGTGATTGAAACGCGAATAGACCAGGCCCGCGCCCATCCCTTCCGGCGGCTCGCGCCGGCCGGAGACGAAATCGAAGAAGTCCTGCCCGTCCTCGGCCGTCTTGAACACGAAGGTCGAGGTCAGGAACACCGGCGGCTTGACCGCGCCTTCCGACAATTGCGGATCATAGCCATAGGTGAGCATCAGCGTTTCCGGATGCAGCATATGGTTGCCGATGTGCGTCTTCGACGGGAACGGTTTTACCATGGCTTGTCTCGCTGTTGCTGATTTGAGGTGCTCGCCGCGGGTTGGAACTCCTGATGTCCTGAATGAGTCAGGAGCGGGATGCGTCGGCGTCAAAAGCTCACGCCAATGCCGCGGCGGCTGGAGCAAAGATAGCTGCTCCGGCGGCGATCCGTCAGGCCTTGCGAACAGAATTTCCAGCGGCGGCACGCGGACATGAAAAAAGCGGCTGCTGTCGCAACCGCTTTTTCCCGATTCCCAGTAGCCCGGATGGAGCGAAGCGCAATCCGGGGCAGTCTGTCGGCGCGGATGGATTTCCCGGATTGCGCTGCGCTCCATCCGGGCTACGAATCTTTTTCTTGCCTCAGCCGTTCTTCACGCGAAACGTCTCGTGGCAGCCGCCGCATTCCTTGCCGACCGCGGGGAAATTCGCCTTGAGCGAGTCCAAATCCTTGATCTTGCCCTTGGCCTCGCCAACGACCTTGACGAAGCTCGCGACCTTGGCATCGAATCCGGCCTTGTCCTCCCAGACCTTCGGCGAGGCGCTGTAGTCGCCCTCGGGCTTCATGCCCTTTGTGCTCGCGGGAAACAGGTTCGGCAGCTTCTTGGCGGTGTCCTCGAACTGTGCCAGCGCGCTGTCCACCGTGGCCTGGTCGTAGGGCTTCTCGCCCTTGACCATCGCCGCCACTGCGCCGGCGTTCTTGCCGTTGCCCTTCATCAGGGTCTGGACCTCCTTGACGGAGTCCTGTTGTGCCCAAACCGCGCCCATGCCGAGCAGGAGCGCGCCCCCAACAACCAACACTCGCTTCATTCGCAAAGTCCCTTTCCTTGATGCAGGATTGCCTTGATGCAGGATCGCCGTGCTGCACGATCGTGCCGACCCCTCAATGGGGCCAACACCGCTCGGCAGATTTCATTCCCTGAAAAATTGTCACAGGCTGTGGCGGCGATGGTGCTCGTTGACGGCGATCCACACCCGCTCCGGGGTCGCCGGCATATCGATGTGGTCGATCTTGTATTCGCGCCAGAGCCCGTCGACGATGGCATTGACGACGGCCGGGCAGGACCCGATCGCGCCCGCCTCGCCCGCACCCTTCACCCCCAGCGGATTGGTCTTGCAGGGAACGTTGGCCGTCTCGAACACGAAGGCTGGCCCGTCCGCCGCGCGCGGCAGCGCGTAGTCCATGAAGGTCGCGGTGACCAGCTGGCCGTCGCCCGCGCCATAGACCACCTGCTCCATCAACGCCTGGCCGATGCCCTGCATGGCGCCGCCATGGACCTGCCCGGCCAGCAGCAGCGGATTGAGCGTCATGCCGAAATCGTCGACGATCACGTAGTTGACGATTTTGATAATGCCGGTGGCCGGATCAATCTCGACCTCCGCGACATGGGTGCCGTTGGGATAGGTGCCGTCGGCGCTGGCAAAGGTCGCGCTCGCATTGAGCTTCGACGGATCGACGCCGGGACGCTTGGCGAGGTCGGCGAACGAGATCGAACGGTCGGTGCCGGCGATGCGCACCAGCCCATCGGTAATCTCGAGGTCGCCGGCACTAGCTTCCAGCGCCTGCGCTGCGATCTCCTTGAGCCGCGCGCCGAGCTCGCGGGTCGCACGCTCGACGCTGACACCGCCTGACGGGATCGAAGCCGAGCCGCCGGTCCCCAGCCCGGTCGCGATCATGTCGGTGTCGCCCTGGTGGACGTGCACGCGCTCGGGCGCCACGCCGAACTGCTCGGCGACGATCTGCGCATAGGCGGTCTGATGGCCCTGCCCGCTCGACTGCGTGCCGATCAGGACGGTGATATCGCCATTGGGGTCCATCCGCACATTGGCGGTCTCCTCGCCCATGGTGCCGCAGACCTCGACATAGCTCGCAAGTCCGATGCCGCGGATCAGGCCATTCTTCTTGGCCGCCTTGGCGCGCTTGCCAAACTCCTTCCACTCGGCGATCTCCATCGCGCGCTTCAGATGCGCGGCGAAGTCGCCGGAATCGTAGACCTTGCCGGTCGCGGTCTTGTAGGGCAGCGCCTTCGGCTGGATGAAATTCTTGCGGCGGATGGCATCCGGCGTCATGTCGAGTTTTCGCGCGCAGGCGTCCACCAGACGTTCGATGACGTAAGCAGCCTCAGGCCGCCCGGCGCCGCGATAGGCATCGACCGGCACGCTGTTGGTGAAGATGGTGCGCACCCGGCAGTGGAACGCCTGGATGTCATAGAGGCCCGGCAGCATGCCGGCGCCGCCATGCGGGATATAGGGCCCGAAGGTCGACAGATACGCGCCCATGTCACCCATCAGGTCGCAATCCATCGCGAGGAACTTGCCGTCCTCGGCCAGCGCCATCTTCGCGGTGGTGACGTTGTCGCGGCCCTGCGCATCGCCCATGAAATGCTCGGTGCGGTCGGCCGCCCATTTCACCGCCTTCTTCAGCTTTCGCGCGGCGACTGCCAACAGGGCATATTCCCGATAGGGAAACAGCTTCGTGCCGAAGCCGCCGCCGACGTCGGGGCAGATCACCCGCATCTTGTCGGTCGGGATGTTGAGCACGTTCTGGCAGAGGATATCGCGCAGGCGATGGCTACCCTGACTGCCGACCGTCAGCGTCAGATGGTCGCGCTTGGCGTCGTATTCGCACACTGCCGCGCGCGTTTCCATGAAGTTCGCCACCACGCGCGGATTGACGATCGAGATCTCGGCCACCGTATGCGCTTTGGCAAACGCCGCTTCGGTCGCTTTCTTGTCACCGATCGAGACGTCGAACAGCACGTTGCCGGGCTTGTCCGGCCAGACCAAGGCTGCGCCCTTCTTCACGGCGTTGACGACCCCGGTCACCGCCGGCAGCGGGCTCCATTTGACGTCGATCGCCTCGATCGCGTCGCGGGCCTGGTCGATGGTCTCGGCCACGACGAAGGCAATGGAATCGCCGACATGGCGAACCTCGTCCTTGGCGAGGATCGGGTAAGGCGGGCCCTTGAACGGGTCGGTCTCGAGATTGAACAGGCACGGCAGGTCACCGAGATCGGCGACGTCGGCCGCGGTCAGGATCAGCGCAACGCCGGGCAAGCCGCGGGCGCGGCTCGCATCGATGGTGTATTTGGCATGCGCATGCGGCGAGCGCAGCATCAGGCAGCGCAAAGCGGCCTGCGGCGCATAATCGTCGGTATAGCGGCCCTTGCCGCGGATCAGCGCGTCATCCTCCTTGCGCAACACACTTTGGCCAACGCCGAACTTGATGGGAGCCGCCATTTTCTCGTCCCGTTTCTCATGGTTGTTTTGCCGACATATTGCCGTGGAAAAACTGGCAAGGCAAACGGGTTTAGCCATGCGAAAACCATCCACCGCCCTTACATGTCAGAGCAGGATGGAACGGAAGAGCCGCAACTCGGTCATTTCGCTGTGAGGATCGGTCCGCTTGATGGCATGATAGTTGCCGAACCCACCCCGCAGTGCACGCCTGAGAACAAGCAGCCGTGCTAACGACTGCTTGCTCACAAAGCGCATGTCCGCTTTGGATGACTGATCATTTACATCCCCCCGCGGCTCCATAGATCCGTGGCGCGATCCCTCAGCCTATCGATAGCCCGTTCAGGCGAGATGTAGTCGAGCTCGCCACGCGTCAAGCCGATATCCATCAGCTCTCTGTCACTCAAGTCCTGCAAGGCGATTTGTGGGCCGCGTCGCCAGCGCCAGTCCTGGAGCGCACGCCAGTATCGCGCGAGCAACCCTGGGATGCTCCGCGTCGATGCAAGTTCGAGGGGCAGCCCCTCGGCCTCGGATGTGATGTTCGTCTGTTGGGGTGGCATCGGACGCTCCTGCTGTTGTGCCGGCAGGGAAGCGTGACCAAACAAAAGGCCCCGTCCGATGCCGGCGGGGCCTGGTGAAAAGATGTCGTCGTCGAATTCCTAGCGCACGACTCCTTCCACGGCCCAGCCGAAGCGGGTCATGTGGTTGCGGTTGAGTTTGCGCACTGATTTGATCATGCGCTGCGATTACCACAGCAATCGCGCAAAATCAAGAGATGTGTAGAGGTCGGTTGCAGCCTGGAAGCGAACCCCTTACTCAAGCGCTTTCTTGCCCCTACACACGCCCTCAGTACTTCGTCTACTTCGCTTCCACGTATCGTGCGAAGTTGTCGAGGATTGCCTGCCAACCACCTTGCTGCTGCTCGACCGAGTGCGTCGATTCGCCATCGAAGACCACGCGGACGAGAACGCCCTTCGGGCCGGGCACAAACTCGACTTCGGCTTTTCGCTCGCCGAACGCGTATTCGATCCGCTTGTGCTCGATGATTTTAGTGTAGGTACCGGCGAAGTCAAAGCCCATGCTGCCATCCTTGGCCTCCATGCGAGATGAGAAGACACCCCCTTCTCGCAGATCGACGATCGCCTTGGTCGTATGCCAGTCGTCGGACGCGGCGTTCCACTTCATGATGTCGGCCGGCGTCGTATAAGCGCGCCAGACCTGATCGATGGGGGCTGCTACGTTGGTTTCGACGGTGATCCTCATAAACAGTGCTCCTGGTTCGATTTTTGCCGGCTCAAGGTGACGGCATCACGTCAATTGTGCAGGGTCCATCCGCCGCACTTCCGAGATGTGTCCATCCAAGGACGATCGAGACTAGCCCGTGCCGACAAGGTCGAGCCGTCAATGCGTTGAAAATATGAAAAAGCTAACCGCGCACCAGCGAGACCAACCAGCGGTGGCCGAACAGCGCAAGGATGGCGAGCGCATAGACGATCGTGCCCCCGACGGCCAGCAGAAGCAGCGTCAATTCGTCTCGGAAGTGCATCGAGCCCAACGATGGACCGCCGAAGCGCGCGATGAGCCAGAAGGCGGCGGCCAGGATGATCCCGGTCAGCAGGAATTTGGCGAGCGACAATAGCCACGCGCGGTCCGGCACGAGAAAGCCTCGCCGCACCGCGAAGAACAGCACCAGCAGCAGGTTGGTCCAGACGCCGACGGCGGTTGCTAGCGCAAGGCCGATCTGGGCCAGCGATCCCATTAAGGCAATTTTCAAGGCGACGTTGACCGCGATGCCGGTCAGCGACGCCCGCACCGGCGTCGCCGTGTCCTTGCGCGCATAGAAGGTTGCGACCGCGCTGCGGATCAGCACGAAGGGGATCAGACCGATGGCATAGGCCGCGAGCGTGGCGCCGGCGGCGGCGGCATCGGCTTTCGAGAACGCACCGCGGGCGAACAGCGCGCGCATGATCGCGTCGGGCACGGTGAGGAAGGCGGCGACAAACGGCACCGAGAACAGCAGCGTGAAATCGAACGCACGGCGCTGCGCCTTCATCGCACCGTCATGGTCGTTGGCTGTGATCCGCCGCGACATCTCCGGCAGCAGCACCGTGCCGATGGCAATGCCGATCACGCCGATCGGGAGCTGGTTGAGACGGTCGGCATAGTACAGCGCCGACAGCGCGCCCGCCGGCAGGAAAGTCGCGATGATGGTATCGGCAAACAGCGCGAGTTGCGTGCCCATAGAGCCCAGCGTCGCCGGACCAAGCGCCTTGAAGAAGCCGCGGACGTCTTCGTCGAGCTTGAGCGGCGCAAAGCGCGGCAAGCCGCCATGGCGGGCGAGATCGCCGGCGAGCAAGAAATACTGCAAAAAGCCAGAGATGAGGACACCCCAGGCGGCGGCGTGGCCCGCGCTGGGAAACCAGGCGGCGAGCGCCAGCGTCATCATCATCGAGATGTTGAGGAAGATCGAGGCGGCCGCAGCGCTGGCGAAGCGCTGCATCACGTTGAGCATGCCGCCGTAGAGCGTCACCAGCGTGATCAGCAGCAGATAGGGAAAGGTGATCCGGGTCAGCTCGATCGCGAGCTTGCGCTGCTCGGCGTCCTCGGAAAAGCCGGGCGCCAGAAGGCTCATGGCCTGCGGCATGAACAGCCAGGCGACGATCAGCAGCACCACCTGCGAGGCCAGCAGCAGCGTGAAGATGCGGTCGGCGAACAATCTTGCCGCCCCCTCCCCGCGCTCGCCATGGACGTGCGCATAGGCCGGCACCCAGGCGGCGTTGAAGGCGCCCTCGGCAAAGATCGCACGGAAATGGTTGGGCAGCCGCAGCGCCACGAAAAAGGCGTCGGCCACGGGCCCGGCGCCGAGAATCGCCGCGAGCATGATATCGCGGGCAAATCCCGTCAGCCGCGAGAGCAGGGTGTAACCACCAACCGTGAAGATACGTCCGAGCATGCGTCTGTTTTAGAGCATGGCGAGATTAGGTCTAGGTGCAAGCCGCGGGGCAGGTGCGCTCCCTCCCCCGCCTGCCGGGGAGGGCTGGGGAGAGGGTGTTTCCACAAGCGATCTCCCAGAGGAGAGAGCCCTCACCCGGATCGCTGCGCGATCCGACCTCTCCTGCAACCGGGAGACGTTAAGCCAGCCAGCAGCAGCGAAATCAGATTTAAAGCGCCCCGCGCACGGCCGCGATGATTCGCTCCTGATCGGCTTCGGTCAGATAGGCATGCATCGGCAGGCTGATGACGTCCTGCGACAGGCTCTCGCAGCCCGGCAGACCGCCCTCTGCGACCGGGTACTGCTTGTAGGCCGTCTGCTGATGCATCGACTTGCCGTAATAGATCGCCGTCGGCACGCCCTGGGCCTTCAGCGCGGCGGCAAAGCCGTCGCGGTCGGTGCCCTCAGGAAGGCGGATCGTGTACTGCGCCCAGACCGACGTATTGCCGGGAGCCACGCGCGGCACGGTGACCACATTGCTGAGACCGCGCGCATAGCGCTCGGCGACCTTGTTGCGGGCGGCGATCTCGTCATCGAAGATCTTCAGCTTCTCGATCAGGATCGCGGCCTGCATGGTGTCGAGCCGGCCGGTCAGGCCGAGGCGGACGTTGTCGTATTTGTCGACGCCCTGCCCGTGCACGCGGATGCTGCGCAGCGTCGCCGCGAGCTCGTCGTCATCGGTGAAGATCGCGCCGCCGTCGCCGAAGCAGCCGAGCGGTTTTGCGGGGAAGAAGCTGGTCGCGGTGGCAAGCGCCAGGGTCCCGAGCTTGCGGCCCTTGTAGCTCGCGCCAAAGCCTTGCGCCGCGTCATCGAGCACGAACAGGCCTTCGGCCTTGGCGATCTCGGCGATGGCGTCATGATCAGCCGGCTGGCCGAACAAATCGACCGGAATGACCGCGACCGGCTTGAAGCCGGCCTTGCGGGCGGTTGCGATGCCGCGCTTGAGCGATTCCGGGCTCACGTTGAAGGTGGCTTCGTCGACGTCGACATAAACCGGCGTCGCGCCGGTCCGCGCCACCGGCGAAGCCGTCGCGATGAAGGTGAAGGACGGACACAACACGGCGTCGCCCGGCCCGACATTCTTCGCCATCATCACCATCAGGATCGCATCGGTGCCGCTGGCGCAGCCGATGACGTGCTTGGCGCCGCAATAGGCCGCAAGCTGCTTCTCGAGCTCGGCGACCTCAGGGCCGTTGACGAACTGACAATGATCGAGAACGCGCTTCACGGCGGCATCGAGCGAATCGCCAAGTCGGCGGCGCTGCGAGGCGACATCGATGAAGGGAATGGGTTCGGAACGCAGATGCTGGTTCATGGCGCCTTCTTGGCTGGTCGACATGGAAAGAGTTCAGCCGGCAACGCGGCGCGGACCCTTGCGGGCAGACGACGAGGCGGCCGGCCGCGACGGCGTTTCCAGGCACTGCGTCGCGATCTCGAGGCTGGCGACGCCTTCGTCGCCGGTAACCGCCGGCGTCTCGCCGTTGCGTACGGCCTTGAGGAACGCGATCAGCTCGGCGCGGAGCGGCTCGTCATGGCCGACCGGCAGATGCCGCATCGAATAGCTGCCGTCAGGCTTGAAGCCGAAACATTCGGTGACCTGGCGCGTCAGGAGATCGCCCATCACGTATTTGCCGCGAGTCGCGACCGTGACACTGCGTGCCTTGAACGGCGTCAGCCAGTTGGTATTGATGTGCGCGAGCACGCCGTTGGCAGTGCGGAACTGCAAGAGCGCGATGTCCTCGCGCTCGGCGACCGCACTCGACAATTGCGGCTGCACCTCGACGATGTCGGATTCCGTGAACCAGCGGATCAGATCGATGTCGTGCACGGCAAGATCGATGACGACACCGACATTGGACATGCGCGGCGGGAACGGCCCGACGCGCGTGATCGCGATCGACAGAATATCCTCGCCCGCGATCGCCTGCTTGACGGCGGCGACCGCCGGATTGAAGCGCTCGACATGGCCGACCATCAGCGTCACGCCGGCCTTTTGCGCAGCAGTGACGATGTCGCGGCCTTCCGCGACCGTGGACGCAATCGGCTTCTCGACCAGCACGTGGATGTTCTTGGCGATGCAGGCGAGCGAGACCTCGTGATGCAGATGGGTCGGCGCCGCGATGGTCACGGCATCGACGCCTTCGGCCAGCAGCTGGTCGAGCGTCTCGAAGCTCGCGCAATTGGCAAGCTCCATCGCCCGCGTGCGATGTGCCGGCGAAGGATCGACGACGCCGACGAGGTTGACGCCGGGAAGACCCGCGAGCACGCGCGCGTGGTTGCTGCCCATCACGCCGGCGCCAATGACGCCGACGCGCAAGCCGGCCTTTGCCGGTGCAGATCCTGTGGAACTCATTTGAGCAAACCCCGATTCAACGCAAATCCCCGAGGCGCTTCTAGCACGGACGCCACATTTGTGGCGAATGCGGAGCTAGCGGTCCGGACACGATTTGATTCAAAAAGTTACACGTTTCCCAGGCCTTAAGCCTCTGAAAGAGACCATCCTTTTGGCCCGGGTCGCGTGATTCGGAGTGTGCTGGTTACGACCTTTGATAGTCGTCTTCAATCCGGATGATGTCGTCTTCCCCGAGATAGCTTCCCGTCTGGACCTCGATCAGCTCCAGCATGATTTTACCG
>NZ_JBEPQF010000037.1:0-70985 GCF_040547695.1 Bradyrhizobium sp. JR4.3
GACCGCGGGTGCCAGCCGGCACCCGGCCTTCCCTGCGCCCTCTTGGACAAGAGGGTGGAATGACCAAGCAAAGCTCGGGCGAAACGCGTCGCGAGAACGCGGCGGTGCGTCCGCCAACCCAATATTCCGGTTCGGGCACCGATGACTTGTCCCTAACGCTAGGGACAGACACGTTGCTGCGATCCGCTTAGCATGGCCCGCCCGGTTGCTCGGGACCGCAGGAGGAAACGCGTATGTCGGACGACATGCCTCTTGAGCGGCGACGGTGTCGTGGGGAGCACTGCAAGCTCGAGCCGGGGCGCCGACGCAGCCGGCGGAATCGTCAAAGCGGACAGGGAGGAACAGGACATGAAGATCGGTTTCGCGCGAGCCTCGCTTCTTGTGGCATGCGTCCTTTATGGAAATGCGGCTCACGCGGACATCAAAATTGGAATTGTGATTTCGGCAAGTGGCCCGGGATCCGCACTGGGACAACCGCAGCTCAAGACGGTTGCAGCTCTTCCGAAAGAGATCGGTGGAGAGAAAGTGACCTATATCGTCCTGGACGACGAGTCGGATTCGACAAAAGGGGTCCAGAACGCACGCCGGCTGGTGATCCAGGACAAGGTCGATGTGCTGGTCGGCTCCTCTCTGACGCCGGTGACCATGCCGATGCTGGATGTCGCGCTCGAATCGAAGACGCCGCTGCTGTCGCTCGCTGCCGCTACCGCCATCGTTCAACCGATGGATGAGAAGCGCGCCTGGGCTTTCAAGGTCGTTCCCAATGACGACCTCATGGCGGCCGCCATCCTCAAGCATATCGCGAATTCAGGCGTGAAGACGCTCGGCTATATCGGTGTTTCGGATGGCTACGGCGAGGGCTACTACAAGGAGGTGAGCCGCCTCGCGCCCGCGCTGGGGCTGACCGTAACCACACACGAAGTCTATGCGCGAGCCGACACCAGCGTCACCGGTCAGGCGCTGAAGGTGATGTCGACCAATCCGGATGCCGTCTTCATCGCGTCCGCGGGAACTCCGGCGGTCTTGCCGCAGCAGGCGCTCCGCGAGCGCGGATACGCCGGGAAGATATTTCAGACTCACGGCGTGGCCAGTGAGGAATTCATCAAGCTTGGTGGCGCGAACGTCGAAGGTGCCGTATTCGCGGGCGAGGCCTTTACCATTGCCGCCGACCTCCCCACGGGAGATCCGTTTCGTCGCTCGACGGAGGAGTTCGTGACCGCGTATGAAGCGGCAAACGGGCAAAAGCCCAACATGTTCGCTGCTCACCTCTGGGATGTCGTCGCGCTGATCGGAAAAGCTTCGCCGGATGCGCTGAAGATGGCAAAGCCTGGCACAATCGAATTTCGCGCGGCCCTGCGGGACGCACTCGAGCGAGGGCAGAACATCTATCTCAACAATGGGCTGTCGAACATGAGCAAGGCCGATCACAACGGCTATGATGAGCGCTCGGCCTTCCTGATCAAGGTCGAAGGCGGGAAGTTCCGCCTGGCAAAGTAGCGGCGCGCCAATGCACGATCTGGCCTGCTCCGCCTCAGACCCAGCCTCCATCGACGATGTAGTGCTGGGCTGTACAGGCGGAAGCCTCGTCGGAAGCGAGGAAGATGGTGAACTTCGCGATCTCGTCCGGCATAAGCTTGCGCTTCAGGCATTGTCGTTGCATCAGCTCGACCTCGCCCTGTGGCGTCATCCATTTATCGAGCTGGCGCTCGGTCATGATCCATCCCGGCGCTATCGCGTTCACGCGGATGTTGTAGGCGCCATAATCGCGCGCCAGGGAGCGCGTGAGACCGATGACGCCTGATTTGCTGGCGGTGTAGGCGGCCATGCCGCCTTGTCCGGCGATCCACGATACCGAACCGAAATTGATGATCGCGCCGGCATTCGCCGCCTTCATGTCCGGCAACACGGCCTGCGCAGCAAAGAACTGGTGCTTCAAGTTGACCGCGACACGGTTGTCCCAATATTCCGGTGTCATTTCCTCGGTGCTGTGCCGCTCGTCATGTGCGGCATTGTTGACGAGGATGTTGATCGCGCCGTGCACGTTGCGCGCCTCCGCGACACCGGCACGCAACGCGGCGATATCGGTCAAATCGACACGCATGAAACGCGCGCTAAGACCTTGATCCGACAGCTCGCGTGCCAGGGATTGGCCCTCGTCGACTTTGATGTCGAAGAACACGACATTGGATTTCTGCTGTGCGAAGCGCCGCACGATCGCAGCGCCAATTCCGGATGCGCCCCCGGTGACGAGAACGACCTTGCCGGCGAGGTCGGAATAAACGGCAGCCATGGATATCCCTCGATTTGCGTTGGGGCAGCGCGACGCGCCGCCCGATTCTCGCGCTCACCTTAACGACCTCCTTCGTGAGGTGCATAGATCAGAATTTTAGTTGCGTACCTCAAAAATCGAAGGCAGGATTGCACCAAAGAATAAAAGCCGTTGGGAGGAATGTGATGAGACTGCTCGGGAAACTGGGACTGGCCGTTGTCGCATGCCTGCTCGGAGCGAAACTCGCTGCGGCCGATACGACGGTGAAGTGGCTGCACATCGAGGCCAACCCGGCCCAGGTCAAAATCTGGGAAGAGGTTGCGCGCGCCTTTGAGGGGTCGCATCCGGGCGTCAAGGTCGAGATGCAGTTCCTCGAGAACGAGGCCTACAAGGCCAAGCTGCCGACCATCCTCCAATCCAAAGACCGGCCCAACATCATCTACAGCTGGGCGGGCGGTGTCCTGAAGACGCAGATCGAGGCCGGCGTGCTCGACGACATCACCGATTCTGTGAAGGGCTACAGCGACAGTCTCACGCCGGCGGCGCTCGCCGCCTTCACCCGCAACGGCCGCGTTTATGGTCTGCCCACGGCGCTCTCGCAGGTCGGCTTCCTCTGCAACAAGGAGCTGATGGCCAAGGGGAAGGTCGATCCTGCCGGGATCAAGAGCTGGGACGATCTGCTTGCTGCCGTGAAGGCGTTGAAATCCGCCGGCGTGACCCCGATCGTGGTCGGCGGCGCCGATAAATGGCCACTGCACTTCTACTGGACCCATCTTGCTGTGCGCATCGGCGGCAAGGCGGCGTTCGATGCGGCGCTGCGCGGCGAGAACGGCGGCTTTTCCGGGGAAACCTTCCAGAAATCCGGCGAGCTGTTCAAGCAGCTCGTCGATCTCCAGCCGTTCCAGAATGGCTTCCTTGGTTTCAAGAACCCGCAGGCGGTCGGCTATTTCGGGGACGGCAAGGCGGCGATGACGCTCGCGATCAGCACGGTCTATCATCTGCAACGCGCTCTCGCCGCCGACAAGGTCGGATTGACCGAGGACAAGATGTGCTGGTTCGACTTCCCGGTCGTGACCGGCGGCAAGGGTGCGCCCACCGATACGCTCGGCGGCATCACCGGTTGGCTGATTACGAAAGGCTCGCCGAAGGAAGCCGTCGATTTCCTGAAATACTTCGTCTCCAAAGAGGTGCAGACGCGGCTTGCCGCCGGCAACTTCATCATCCCGGTGGTGCAGGGCGCGGACGCAGGGCTGAACAACAGCTTCATGAAGCTGATCGCCGCCAATCTGGCGAATTCGAACTACCACCAGAACTTCTATGACCAGAGCCTGGGTCCGTCGGTCGGCCGCGTCGTCAACGACGTCACGGCCGAGATCGCCGGCGGCAGCATGAGCCCGCAAGAGGCTGCCAAGGCAATCGAGGCGGCGTGGAAGCAGGGCAACTGACGGTGGCGCGGCGGACCGCGAGCGTGTCGGCGATCGGTGCTGCTGGCGAGATGGTACCGCAAGTCAGGGTCCGTGGCCCGGTTTGGGACGGCAGGCTGACGGTGCTCATCCTGTTCCTGCCGCCGGCGCTGCTGTTGTTCACGTTGTTCGTTGTGCTGCCGATCGGCGAAGCAGCCTGGTATTCGGGCTTCAATTGGAACGGGTTCGGCAGGCCCACCAACTGGATTGGCTTGGACAATTACCGCTTCGTGCTGGAGACCCGCGCCTTCTGGCTCGCGCTGCGTAACAACGGGCTGATTATCGCTGTTTCGCTCGCCATCCAGCTGCCGCTCGCGCTCACGCTGGCCTTGATGCTCGCCGAGCGCTTTCGAGGGGCGGTGGCGCTGCGCATGCTGTTCTTCATGCCCTATATCCTGGCGGAGATCGCGACCGGGTTGATCTTCAGCTTCGTCTATGACGGCGACTACGGCCTTGTGGCTTCGATCTGGCGCAGCTTCGGCGCCGAGCCTCCGCATCTGCTGGCTTCGACCGATACGGCGATGCTGGCGGTGCTGATCGTGATCGTCTGGAAGTACTTTGGCTTCCACATGATGCTTTTCATCGCAGCGCTCCAGAGTCTCGACAAGAGCCTGGTCGAGGCGGCACGCATCGACGGCGCGACCCGATCGCAAGCCCTGCGACATGTGGTCGTTCCCTTGCTCTATCCGACGATAAGGCTCTCCGTGTTCTTCGCCATCGTCGGCTCGCTGCAGCTGTTCGACCTCGTCATGCCGCTGACGCGCGGGGGGCCAGCGGACTCCTCGAACACGATGGTGAGCTTTCTCTACAACAACGGCATCTCGCGCATGCGAGTCGGCTACGGCAGCGCCATCGGTGTCATTTTGTTTGCGATCTGTGTGACCTTTGCCTTCACGTACAAGCGATGGTTCATGCGCGATGAGTAACGCCAGGATCATCCGCGCGCCGTTCGATCCCGCAATGCTGTTCAAGCTGGTGTTCCTCGCCGTCGTTGCCATCATCGTACTGGTGCCGCTGCTCGCGACCTTGTTCGGTGGCTTCAAATCACTCGGCGAATTGCGCGTCAATCCGTTCGGCCTGCCACGTCACTGGGAGTGGCAGAACTATGCTGATATCCTGTTCTCGGCGCGTTACTGGCAGCTCTTGCGCAACTCGCTGATCATCTCGACCCTCACGGTGGCCCTAACCCTGATCGTCGCCTCGATGGCGGCGTTCACCTTTGCCCATATCAGGTTCTTCGGCAGCTCGATGCTGCTGAGCTACCTGACGCTGGGCCTGCTGTTTCCGGCGGCGACAGCGGTGCTGCCGCTCTTCATCAAGGTGCGCGATCTCGGATTGCTCGATACATATTTTGGCGTTGCCCTGCCGCAAGCGGCCTTCGGTCTTGCGATGAGCGTGTTGCTGCTGCGGCGCTTCTTCAAGGACATCCCGTACGAACTGCTGGAAGCCGCGCTGGTCGACGGCTGCAGCTATATCAAATTCTTCCGCTATGTGACGTTGCCGTTGTCGCGGCCGATCCTGGCGACCGTCGGTACCATCACCTTCGTCAACAGCTGGAACGCCTATCTGTTGCCGCTGGTGATGCTCAACACGGACGCGCTCTATCCCTGGCCGCTCGGCATCATGGTTTATCAGGGCGAGTATTCGTCCGAGTGGCATCTGATCCTGGCCTTCATCACACTGACCATCCTGCCGACGATCATTATCTTCCTTCTCGCGCAGAAACACATCGTCGCAGGCCTCACTGCCGGCGCGGTCAAGGGATGAACGGCACCTCACGGAGATCACAATGAGAAAAGTCGGTATCGGCATCATCGGCTGCGGCAATATCAGCACCGCTTATCTGAAGGCGGCCCAGCGCTTCCCGGTCATGGAAATCAAGGCGCTCGCCGATATGCGCAGCGACATCGCAGAGCGGCAAGGCGCCGCCTTCGGGCTGCCGGCGATGCGGGTTGATCAACTGCTCAAGCGGGACGACGTTGAGATCGTCATCAATCTCACCGTGCCACTCGCCCACACCGACGTCAGCCTGGCGGTGCTGAACGCCGGCAAGCACGTTCACTCCGAGAAGCCGCTCGGCATCAACGTCACGGAAGCCCGCAAGGTGATGGAGCTCGCCGCGCAAAAGGGTCTTCGTGTCGGCTGCGCGCCTGATACGTTCCTCGGCGGGGGGCACCAGACGGCGCGCAAGTTGATCGACGATGGTGCGATCGGCAGGCCTGTGGCCGGTAGCGCGTTCTTTGGCTGCCCCGGCCATGAGCGCTGGCATCCGGCGCCGGGTTTCTACTATTTGCGCGGCGGCGGGCCTATGCTTGACATGGGCCCGTACTACATCACCGATCTCGTGCAACTGCTCGGCCCGGTGGCGAGCGTGATGGGCTCGACGGCGCGTCCGAAATCCGAGCGGTTGGTCACCAGTCAGCCGATGAACGGAACGCTGATCCCGGTCGAAGTTTCGACCCATGTCGCCGGCACGCTCGAATTCGAGAGCGGGGCGGTCGTCTCGATCGCGATGAGCTTTGATGTGCCCATGCACCGACATGCGCCGATCGAGATCTATGGCGACAAGGGCAGCATGCTGGTACCGGACCCGAACCGCTTCGGCGGCGAGGTGCAGGTCGCGAAGACCGGCGGCGAGTGGGAGCCGGTGCCGCTGACCCACGGTCATGTCGACGGCGAGTTCCGTTCCATCGGTGTCGCCGACATGGCCTCCGCGATCCTGAACAACCGGCCGCATCGTGCCAGCGGTGCGCTCGCGTTCCACGTGCTGGAGGTGATGGAAGCGTTCCAGACCTCTGCCGACGAAGGGCGACGCGTCAAGATCGAGAGCTGCGTCGAACGGCCGGCGATGCTGCCGGCCGGGCGTGAAACCGGACAGATCGACTGAGGGAATGACCATGCGCAAGGCAATGATTGTATGGGGCGGTTGGCCGGGGCACGATCCCGATCTCTGTGCTTCGATGATCCGGGGCTGGCTGAAGGCTGAAGGCTTCGAGGTGCGGATCGAAACCACCACCGCCGCGTTCGCCGATCCCGCGATTCACGACCTGTCACTGATCATCCCGATCTACACCATGTCGAAGATCGAGAAGGCGGAAGCGCTCAATCTCTGCGCTGCGGTCCGTAGCGGCGTCGGGCTCGCCGGCCATCATGGCGGCATGGGCGACGCTTTCCGCGATTCTGTCGACTACCAATTCCTGTGCGGCGGGCAGTGGGTTGCGCATCCCGGCAACATCATCGACTACAAGGTCGACTTGACGAAGCCGGATGATCCCATCATGAAGGGCCTGAAGAGTTTCGAGCATCGTTCCGAGCAGTACTACATGCATGTCGACCCCGCCAACGAGGTGTTGGCGACGACGACCTTCACCGGCGAGCACGCACCCTGGATCGAGGGCGTGGTGATGCCCGTGGTCTGGAAGAAGCGATACGGCGCGGGCAGGGTGTTCTATTCCTCGCTCGGCCACCGCGCTTACGAGCTCGACGTACCGGAGATCCGTACGTTGATGATCCGCGGCATGCTGTGGGCGGCGCGCGAATGAATGCTGGTGCGACCCAGCCGGTGCTTCGTGCCACGCTCGAGGACGTCGCGCGCACGGCGGGTGTTTCGCTCGCCACCGTCGACCGCGTCGTCAACCGGCGCGAGGGCGTGCGCGCCAAGACCGTCGCGCGGGTCGAGGCCGCGGTGGCAAAACTCGGCTATCGAGCCGACGTCGCGGCCGCGCGGCTTGCCCGCGGGCAGACGTTCCGCTTTGCCTTTGTGCTGCCGACGGGTAGCAACAGCTTCATGACCAACCTGACCGAGCAGGTCCAGCGCACCGCGGACTGGCTCGCCGGCCAGCGCGGCTTCATTGATATCCTGCATGTCGACGTGTTCGATCCGGACGTACTCGCTGCCGCACTGGAAAATCTCTCGCCGGTGTATCAGGGCGTCGCCGTCATCGCGCTCGATCATCCCAGGGTGCGCGCCGCGATCGACGAACTCACCACGCGCGGGGTCGCTGTGGTGACCCTTGTGTCGGACGCGCCGAGCTCGCGCCGGCTGCACTATGTCGGCATCGACAACCCGGCGGCAGGCCGCACCGCTGCAACGCTGATGGGACGGTTCCTCACTGGTCGCGAGGGGACGGTGGCCGTGATCGCGGGATCGTTGTCGCTGCGCGATCACACCGAGCGGCAATTCGGCTTCCACCAGATCCTGTCCAGCGAGTATCCGAACCTGCTCGCGCTGCCGGTGATCGAGGGCCGCGACGACAGCGAGCGCACGCGGGAGCTCACTGCGGCACTGCTCGCGCGCCAGCCCGATCTGCGCGGCATATACTGCTGCGGCGCCGGCAACCGTGGCATCGCCGATGCGCTCGGGGCCTCGGGACGCGCGCGCGAGGTGGTCTGGATTGCCCATGAGCTGACTCAATACACACGGCGTTTCCTGGTCCGCGGCGCGCTCGATGCTATCATCAACCAGGATCCCGGCCACGAGGCACGGTCTGCGGCGCGAGTCCTGCTCGCGCATTGTTCGGGTGAGCCCATCAGCCCCGACCAGGAGCGCATCCGCATCGACATTTTTCTGCGGGACAATCTGCCGTAACCTTTGAGTCGCCTGCGGAGCGCATCAGAAGCTCGCGGCCATTGCGGCCAGACGTTGGTGGGCGCGTTCGCGGGCCGCCTCGATCGGCTGTTGCGGTCCGGTGGTTGGTCCGATTGGAGTGAAACGGACATTGTTGATCCCGACAAAACGCAAAATTTCGCGCAGGTAAGGTGTTGCCATGTCGATGCGCCCGCGGTTCATTCCAGTGGCGAAATCGCTGCCACTGGCAATGATGACGATGGTCGGCCGGTCCTTCAGCAACGGGACATACCCCAGCGACGGATCGAACCGGAAGGTGAGCCCGGGCTGGACGATGACGTCGAACCATTGCTTGAGCTTATAGGGAATGCCGAAATTCCACATGGGCGTGGAAATCAACACCCGCTCGGCAAGCGCCAAGCGCACCGCCATCCGCTCGGCCTCCGCGAAGCTGTCCCGCTGCGCGTCGTTAAAGGCCTGCGCCTTCATCCGTGCATATTTGGCCTCGACAATAGGGCCTGAAAACTCCGGCAGGCGCTCGCGCCAGAGATCCATGACGTCCACGTCCCAATCGGGCCGAGCTTGGCGAAAGCCATCGAGGAAAACGCGGGCGCCGGCGCTTGACCAGGAGTCGTCGCGGGGCGAGCAGGACAGGTGCAGGAGCTTCGCCACCGCTCATCCCAGCGCTTTGATGACCGCATCGGCCCTGGTCACGACGGCGACGTTCTGCATGGCGAAGTTGATCGACGCGGCGTGCCAATCGGCGTTCATGGTCGAGCAGCAATCCTCAGGAACGATCATGAAGTAGCCCTTGTCGGCACCGGTCCGCGCCGTGTGCTCGACCGACATGTTGGTCCAGGCGCCGGTGTTGATGATCATGTCGCGACCGGTGGCTCTCAGGATCGTTTCGAGCTTCGTGCCTTCCCAGGCGCTCATTCGCACCTTCTCGACCACGAAATCGCCGGGCCGTGGTTCGAGACCTGAAACCGGTGCCGCGCCCCAGCTTCCGCGCACCATCGCTTTGCTGTCGACGAGACCCTCGAACAGTGGCGCATTCAGAGTCACGCCGGGCGCGCCGGGCTCAACGACGAACCAGACATGGATGACGGCGACGCCGCGCGCCCGCGCGGTTTCGGCCACGCGGCGGACGTTCTCGACGACATGCTGCTGGCGCGCATGCCCGGGCGCGCCGGAATCGGCAAAGGCGCCACCGTCCATGATGACGTCGTTCTGGAGGTCCTGGATGATCATGGCGCAGCGTCGCGGGTCGAGCTGCATCTCGCCGTCGGCGAGGACGGGTGCAGCGGAAGCAGAGCCGGCCGCCGCTGTGCCGCCGCCTCGCTTGCCGCTCATATAGGGCTCGTGGCGCGGTCCGACCTTGGTGGGAATGGCATAGACCGAGTGCGTCGAAGTCAGGTACAGCCTGCGGAAATCCGGCCCGCCCCAGGTAAGGTTGGCGACAAGCTCGGGCAGGCGGAGCTTGCCGAGCAGCTCGCTGCGCGGCGAATAGACCCACACGCCGCCGGGTGCCGTGACCCAGATGTTGCCGTGCTGGTCGCACTTCATGCCGTCGGGCAAGCCGGGCTCGAGCTCGGAGCGGATGCCGCTCGCGAACACACGCGCACTCGACAGCGAGCCGTCGCCGTTGACATCGAATACGCGGATCAGTGCCTGCACGGTGTCGTTGACATAGAGCAGTTTCTCGTCGGGCGAGAAGCACAGCCCGTTCGGCTGGTCGAACAGATTGCGGTCCACGACGAGCTTCGGCTCGGCGCCGGGCACCACGCGATAAACGCCCTGGAAACCGAGCTGCCTTGGCCGCTCGACGCCATAGACCGGCATGCGGCCATACCAGGGATCCGAGAAATAGATCGCGCCCGAGGAGTGCACGCAGACGTCATTGGGACTGTTGAGCTCCTGTCCCCCAAAGTGCGAGGCCAGCACCTCGCGCCGCCCATCCGGCCGCTCGCGGATCAATGACGACGTCGCGTGCTCGCAAACGATCAAATTGAGTTCGGCGTCATAGGTCATGCCGTTGCATTTGTTCGAGGGACGCTTGACCTCGGCGACGCCTCGCCGCGCATCCCAGCGCCGACGCACGTCGGCCGGCATGTCCGAGAACAGCAGATAATGATCGACCGGATGCCAGATCGGTCCCTCCGTGAAGTCAAAACCGGTGCCGATCTGCGCGACTGGTGCGTAGGGGTCAATCAGGGTCTCGAATTCGGAGCGTAAGGTGACGTGCGTCATCATCCATCCTCTGGCGTCTAAGCTGGAAACCAGTTGCGCTGGGGCAGGGACTGCACGACCGGCCCAGGCACCTGGTCGTGGAGTCGGCCGACGACGTTGCCACCTTCGATCTTGGCGGGACGGTCATGGACCGGCAGCAGATATCGCGAATTGCTGAGCAGCTTCTTGATGGCGGCCTTCTCGGCGCGCTTGGTGGTGCCGTGATTGCCGGTGGTGCGCGGCTCCCAGTCGTGGATCTCGTTGAAGGGCGTCACGATCTGGTCGTTGAAATCATAGATGACGTCGCCGCAGATCGTGGCGATGCCGTCGGCGGTTTCGACGATGATGTTCATCGAGCCCTCGGTATGCGCATTCGCAGCGTCGCAGTAGACGCCCGGCATCAGCTCGATGGGACCTGTGATCTCAAGGTCGAGAAAGCGCAGGGCACTCTTGGTGTGCAGACGGTCGATCAGATGCTTAATATCCGGCGCCGGATATTGCGGATGCATCAGGCCGGACACGGAGTATTCAAGCTCCCGACGGTTGAGGACGACAGTCGTGTTCATCGGAAACAGATCGTCCTTGCCGGCGTGGTCGATGTGCAGATGGGTGTGGCAGACGAAGCGCACATCGCCCATCCGCACGCCGTGCCGTGCAAGCTGGTTTTCGATCATGTGCTCGTGATACTGCAGGCCGCGCATGCCCAGCGTTTCCATGATCTGGTTGGAGCGGTAACCCGTATCGACCACCACCGGATCCTTGCCGCCGAGGATCAGGAAACCGAGGGTGAGGACGCGGCGGGTGCGGCCGCAATCGCGGCCGAGAACCAAAAAGCTCGATTCCAGCTCAATATCGCCATAGTCCAGAATCTTGATCTCCAGCGGCATTCCGTCCCTCCCTGTGTCCGTTCTCGTTGTTTCCTCGGCGCTCAGAGCCGATAGACGCGCATGGCAGTGGTTCTGAAAACGGCTTCGCGCTGATCATCGCGTAGCGGCGCCGCGGCGACACGGAACGCATCAATCAACTCGCGGTAGTTGGTCCACAATTTCTCGATCGGAAAATTCGAGCCGAACAGGCAGCGTTCGGCGCCGAAGATCGCAATCGTATCGGTCAGGACGGACGCGATATGCGCGGGGTCGTTGCGGTGGATGAAGGTTCCGAGCCCCGACAGTTTCGACACGATGTTCGGGCATGCGGCGAGGCGGGCCATGCCGGCGCGCCACGCAGCGCGGCCTGGGGGTGAAAGGTCCTCCAGCATGCCGGCGTGCTGGAGGATAAAGGTCACCTTCGGGCAAGATTCCACAAGGCGCGCGGCGTCCGGAATCTGCGGCGTGAACACCTGAAGGTCAAAGCTCCAGCCATAATCCGCAAGGCGGGCGATGTTGCGCTGGATCATGGGATCGGTGCAGAGATCCGGCCGCGCGGCGAAGCGATAAAGCGGGTTCTCGTGCCAATGCAGTTGCATGCGAACGCCGCGTACGAGGGCATAGCGCTTCAGGCGATCGAGCTGTGGACGCACGTCATCCACTGAAAAGTCGGCGTAAGCTACGATGGCATGCGGCCAGCCGTGCTCCTCGGCGGTCTGCTGCACCCAGGCGGCCTCTTCCTCGAAGCGGTCATTGGCCCAGTTGGTCTGGACATAGACTGAGCGGGTGACGCCGCTGCCTTCGAGGTCGCGGAGATATTCCCCGATCGGGTAATCGCGCCGGATCGGCTCGTATGGACCGAAGATGCGCGGCTGCATCGGACCGACCAGCCAGGGCAGGTCAGCCTGGCGCCAGATATGATGGTGCCCATCGACGATGTCCGTCACGCAACTCTCCTCTGTCCCAGCGCCAGCACATGCGCGACGATCGACGCGCTCGATCCACCATCGGCCAGGTCGTCGACGAAGCGCTCGATCGCGACCAGCGCTTCGGTCTGCGGCCGAAAGCCGGGACCGGCCGCGAGCGGCGTCAGCCAGCTCACGCGCCACGCACGGCGCGATAGTTTCTCGACCGCATCGCGCAGCGCGTCGGGTTCGCCCCGCTCCAGGCCGTCGGAAATAATGATCACGGCAGCTCCTCGCGCGTATCCGCCAAAGCGGGGCACGGCGAGAAAGGCCTGAAGCGCCTCGCCGATCCGGGTGCCGCCGTCCCAGTCGCTGACCGCATAGGCCGCGGCCTTGAGCGCCTGCTCGCGGCGCTTGAGACGCAACGGGCGGGTGATGCGGGTCAGCCGCGTGCCGAAGGTGAAGACCTCGACATTGGGTGCCGCCTGCACCAGCGTGTGCGCGAACTTCATATTCTCTTCGGTGCGCGTCTTCATCGAGCCGGAGACGTCAATCAGAAGCAACACCTTGCGTGGGCGGTGCCGCCGCTTCAAACGTCCCAGCCGGAGGATTTCGCCGTCGCTGCGAACGGAGTCGCGTAAGGTGCGGCGCAAATCCGCGTAGGGTCCGCTGCGAGCCCGCATGCGGCGATGGCCGCGCCGCTTCGGCAGGCGCCTGGGCGCCTCGCGGGACATCTGGCGCAGCGCATCGGTGGTTGAGAGCTGCGCAAAGCGGCGCTCGACCAGCGCTTCGGCGCGCGCAGCTGCGAGACCGGACTCATTGGCTTCGTCCGACAACAGTGGCTCGTCGTTTCCACGGACCTCCTCTTGGAGCCGAACTGTCTCGTCGTCCTCGCCGTCATCGACGCGCTCGATTGCCTCGTTTCCGCGAAAGTGCAGATCGAACAGCCGGTCGAACGTTGCGCGACGCTCCGGTGGAGGGGCCAGTGTTGCAAGGGCCGCCTGCCGAATGTCTTCCAGGCTGCGGGGACCGAGCAACTGGATCGCGGCGAGGAACGAGGTCGTCTGTTCCGGTGCGACGGCAAACCTGTTCGTTCGCAACAAGCTGACGAACGAGATGAAAACACGCGCAGCGCGCGGCAGTTCGGGTTCGGCGCTCATGCAGAGGCCTCCGCCAGCAGGGCGTCGAGGCGCGGCGAAATGAAGTGCAGATCCTCCTCGTCTTTCAGGGCAACGCCAATCGAGCGCCTGAAGGCATCGGGCCACCGTGCGCCGCCCTTGTGCAGCAGCGTGGCGGCCTCAGCCCAGTCAACGGCCTCGGCGATCCCGGGCGCCTTGCTGAGCGGCTCGCGTCGCAGCTTCTCGACGGCGGCGACGACGGCCCGCGCGGTCCCCTCGGCGACGCTGGAGGCCCGCATCATCACGATGCGGGCTTCGCGCTCCGCCGAGGGATAGTCGATCCAGTGATAGACGCACCGCCTCCGCAACGCTTCATGAAGATCCCGCGTGCGGTTTGAGGTGAGGACGACGACCGGGCGCTCAGAAGCGCGCACCGTGCCGCGCTCCGGGATCGAGATCTGAAAGTCGGACAGAAACTCGAGCAGGAAGGCTTCGAATTCCTGGTCGGCGCGATCGATTTCGTCGATCAGCAGCACAGTCGAGTCAGGCGCGCGCAGTGTCGCCAGCATCGGTCGCTCGATCAGAAAGGTTTCGCCGTAGATGTCGATGCTCTCATCGCCGGCCTGGCGGATGGCGAGCATCTGGCGCGGATAGTTCCATTCGTAGAGTGCTGCGGATGCGTCGATGCCTTCGTAGCATTGCAGGCGGATCAGGCGGCGGCCGAGGACGGCGGCGATGGCTTTGGCGGCTTCGGTCTTGCCGACGCCCGGCGCACCCTCGAGCAGCAATGGTTTGCCCAGCGCCAGCCCGAGATAGGCCGCGGTCGCCAGCCCCTCGTCGGCGAGGTAATAGGCGGCCCGAAGCGCCTTCTCCAGTGCCTCGGGGCTGTCGATGCCGACGATGTTGCTGCGGACGGCCATCGCGACCTCAGCGCCGCGCCTGAGGGCGCGCGCCGCCCTCGGCCTTGATCGCGCGCAGCACTTTCTCCGGCGTAATCGGCAGATCGTCGATGCGAACGCCGACGGCGTTGAAGATGGCGTTCGCAACGGCCGGCAATACCGGATTCGCGCACATTTCCCCGGGGCCTTTGGCGCCGAAGGGACCATCGGGAGCGGGGCGTTCCAACACGGCGATGTCGTGCGGGCAGATGTCGCCAGGACCGGGCATGATATATTCGACGAAGTCGCGAGGGCCATGGACAGGGTCTGGATAATAGGGTTCAGGGGTCTCGTAGAGCGCGTGACTGACGCCCATCCAGGCGCCGCCGACGAGCTGTTGCTCGACCAGGCGCGGGTTGAGCGCACGGCCGAGCTCATAGGCGGAGTCCATGCGGATCATCGTGACCTCGCCGGTCTCGTCGTCGACCTCGACCTCGGCGACCAGACAGGCATGGGCGTAGCAGGTCGCCGGCGACATCTCGCCGGTTTCCGGATCGACATTGGACAGAGGAACCAGGAAGATGCCACGGCCAGAGATGGTCTTGCCCTGTTTGAACTGCGCGGCGATGGCGACGTCCTTGGTGGAGATCGAGCGGTGCGGCGCGCCCTTGACGTGGATGTTGCCACGCCCGTCGGTTTCGAGATCGGCGGCGTTGACCTCGAGTTCCTCTGCGGCGGCCTCCATCATCACGCCGCGCGCCTCGCGCGCTGCCGCCATCACGGCATTGCCGACGCGGTGGGTGCCGCGCGAGGCGAACGAGCCCATGCAATGCGGACCGGTATCGGAATCGGCTGTGTCGACATAGACGTCCTCGACGGGCACGCCGAGCGTCTCTGCGCAGATTTGCCGCGTGACCGACTTCATGCCTTGGCCGAGATCAATCGACGACAGCGCTACGGTGAATTTGCCGCTTGGGTTGGAATGGACCAGGGCTTGGCTGGGATCGCCGCCGAGGTTCATGCCGATGGGATAATTGACCGACGCGATGCCGCGTCCGCGATGTCGGGTCATCTCAACGTCTCCTGGTGCCGAACACGGATGAGAATCGACCCGCCCCATGCGAGGGCGATGCCGGTCGCGGTGGCTGCGGCGGGGAGGGCGGTGGGGGCTCGCGCGGCGGTTCGCGCAACGCGGCGGTCGGCAGTCGATCATAGCTCGTGCGCTGCGGCGCCGGCGCGGTTGTCCGCGCGTTGGTGTCGGCAGGCGTCCGCGGGATGACGGCGCGGCTGCCGCCTCCGTCCTTGCGGGAGGAGGCACGCTTGAACTCGTCGCGGATCGGCCATTTGGCTTTCTCGGCGGCTACCTGGACGCACTCAATCAGCGCCGTGTTCTTGGCCTCGCGCCGGTGCGCCTTCATGTCGCCGTCGCGATAGGCATTGAGGATGCGAAACTCCATCGGATCCATGCCGACGAGGTTCGCGAGCTTGTCCATCTGGCACTCGATCGCAAAATCCATGGCGGTGACGCCGAAGCCGCGCATCGCGGTTGCCGGCGTACGGTTGGTGAAGACGCAGTAGACGTCGCCATAGACGTTCGGGATGGTGTAGGGTCCCGGCAGGTGGGCTGCGCATTTCACCGCTGCATAACTGGAGAGCCGCGTATATGCGCCGCTGTCGAAATATGCGCGGACTTTCCGCGCGACGACGCGGCCGTCGCGCATCACGCCGTCCTTGATGTAGATGCGCTCGGCGCCGCGCGGCGGGCCGTATTGCATCTCTTCTTCGCGTCCGAACACGTAGCGTACCGGACGTCCCGTCAGCATCGCACCCAGGATGCACAAAGGTTCGGTCAGCGTGTCCACCTTGCCGCCAAAGCCGCCGCCGACGGTGCCGCCAATGAAATGGAAGGTGTTCGAGGGGACGTCGAGAATCTTGGCGCAGGTGTCGACCGAGAAGAACAACGCCTGGGTCGAGGTATAGACGACATAGCGGCCGTTGGTGTCGGGCGCCGCGATCGACCCGTTGGTTTCGGTCGGCGCGTGCTCGATAGGCGACATCTGGTAGCGCTGTTCGAGCACGTGATCGGCGGTCGCGAGTGCGGCATCGGCGTCGCCGAAGCGGAGTTTCTGGTGGTCGTATGTGTCGTGATAAATGAAGGCATTCTTCGGATAGGTGTCGTTGACGACCGGCGCGCCGGCCTTCAACGCATCTTCTACGTCGAACACCGTCGGCAACGGCTCGTAGTCGATCCGCACCTTTGCGATCGCCTCGAACGCCTCGCGCTCGCTGTCGGCGACGATGGCCAGGATCGGCTCACCCTTGTAGCGAACTTTGTCGACAGCGAGCGACGGCTCGTCGTCCTTGCCGAAATTGATCAGGCTCAAAAGTGTGTTGAGATTACGGGGCACGTCGGAGCCGCGGATGATCCGGCGCACGCCGGCTGAGCGATCCGCGTCCGCTGTGTCGATCCGCCGGATCTTTGCATGCGAATGGGTCGAGCGGACGACCTTCAGGTGCAGCATGCCCTGGAGCTTGTGGTCGTTGAAATAGCTCGACGTCCCCGTGACATGGCCGAGCATGTCCTGACGCTGTGTGCCCTTGCCGATCTCGTTGAGATTATCGTCGCGCTCGTCGGCGAAAATGTCTTTGCGCAGTTCCAGCATGATCTGGTCCTTCAGGCGCTCACCCGGCCGCCGGAGGCGGCCAGAATGGCGTTGATGATCGGCTCGTAGCCGGTGCAGCGGCAGATGTTGCCGGAGATCGCCTCGACGATCTCGGCGCGGCTCGGGGAGGGATTGCGATCAAGCAATGCCTTGGCAGCCATCAGCATGCCCGGCGTGCAATAGCCGCACTGGGCAGCAAAATTCTCGGCGAAGGCGCGCTGCAGCGGATGGAGGTTCGGTCCCTGCTTCAGGCTATCCAGCGTCTCGACGGAGCGGCCGGCAACGGTCTCGGCCAGCGTCAGACAGGAGAGATGAAGCTCGCCGTCGATCAGGACACTGCAGGTGCCGCAGCCCCCCTGGCCGCAACCGAACTTCGGCGTCATGTCGCCGATCAATTCGCGAAGCGCGACGAGCAGGTTGGTGCCACCATCGACGAAAATGGCGACATCGCTGCCGTTGTGACGAAATTGCAGGGCAGTCTTGGCCATACGATCTATTCCTGACCCAAGAGAAGACGACGCAGATGGACGCCGACGATCTCGCGGCGGTACCAGGCGCTGCCGAGCGCGTTGTCGGACGGCGATGTTCCTTCCGCGGCTGCGGAGGCTGCGGCCGCTACCGTTGCGGCATCGAGCGCGCGGCCTTCCAGGGCGCGTTCGGCCGCCCGCGCACGTATTTGCGTCGGCGCCATCGATCCCAATGCAATTCGCGCCCCGGCGATCCGTCCGCCACTGATAGGCAGATGCGCGGCGAGCGTGATGACCGCGCCCCCTTTGGGCTTGATCCGTGCGATCTTGCGGTAGCGAAAAGCCTCCGCGTTGGTCGGTCGCGTGCACGACACCGACAGCACGAGCGCACCCGCCTGCCTTTCACGTGACTGCAAGAACTCCTCAATTGGAATGTCGCGCGATCCAAAGCCGCCTTGCAGGGCTACGGTGGCATCGAGCGCAAGCATGGCGACGGTGAAATCGCCATAGGGGTTGGGCGCGAACAGATTGCCGCCCACCGTACCCATGTTGCGCACTGCCGGACCGCCGATCGAGCGGGCAGGGGCGTGCAGGAAAGCGAGGTCGCGCTCGGCCAGAATCCTGGCGAAAGTCACGCCAGCACCCAGCGTGATCCGTGGGCCGGAGGGGTCGATCCGCGTCAAGGCTTGGTCATTGGCGCGCACGACGGTTGAGATCGAGATGTCGCCTTCGTTCAGTGCACGCATCACCAGCGTGCCGCCGCCGAGATAGCGCGCGTTGCGATCGGACGACAGCGCAGCGGCGGCCTCGCTCGAACTCGTGAAGGTCTTCACCGTCACAGTCATGTTGACACAGCCTCCTTGAGGTGCCGGCGGATCGCGTCGAATCCCGCCTGGTAGATGTCTTCCGCGACCATGTGGGTGATCCGGTCCTTGTCCCCCGGCCGTGTCGAGAAGCGGGATTCCCAGTGCCAGAAGGTGCGGTCGCCGTCCGTGACGGGCAGCAGGCGGACGTGGGCCACGTAGTTGAACATCGGGACCGGCGTATCGAGCAGGCAATAGCTGAAGGTCTGCTCCAGATCCGACAGCATCAGCAATTGCTCGCGCAGCTCCGAGCCGTCCTGCAGCTTGAAGCGCCTGACACAACCGATCTTGTCCGAAGCCTGCGCGCGCTCGATCGTGGAGGTCGCGACCGCCGGATGCCAGCGATCGTGCCCGTTGAAGTCGCGCAGCACGGCCCACACGGAGCCGGTCGGCGCATCCAGGATCGTGCTCTTGACGATATGCGGCACGGCGCTCAGCCTCCGAACTGGCGCTTGAGGGCGTCGAAGCCGCCCTGGAACACGCCGCCGCCGATATTCGCGACGAGCTCCGCCTCCCGCTCGGGTGCGCAGTCGAACTCGGCGGTCCATTCCATGAAGGTCTGGTCGCCATCCGTGACCGGCGTCAGCCGAAGCGTCGCGACGTAGTCCTCGACCCCCATCGGGGATTCGAGGATCGAATAGGTGCAGAACATGTCGTAATCGGACAGGCCGAGCAGCTTTTCCCGGATACGATCGCCGTTGCGCAGGCGAAAATCCCTGACGCAGCCGATCTTGTCGGATGGCTCGCCGCCCTCGATGCGGCTTTCCGCAATCGCGGGATGCCAGTTCGGCAGACCGTTGAAGTCGCGTACCCGCGCCCAGACGCGATCGTTGCGTGCGTTGACGACGGTTGAGACATAGACCCGGGCCATGGGGCGACCTCAGCTCTTCTTCCGAGGGCTGCGCTCGGCGGTCGGCTCGCCGTCGGACGAAGGCGAGGGCGCAGCGGTCGGCTTCTCGCCGCCGCCGCCGCCCTTGCGCGCGGAGTCCTTGATGCCCTGCATGTCGCGAGCTTCTCGGATCAGGCCTGGCATCTTGGCGAGGCTGCCGCCTTCGACGCCGATGTCCGCAAGAAGCGAGTCGATCAGCGGCGCCTGGACGCGATAGCGCAGCGCCGAGTCGATCACCTCGTCGGTCGCGCTCCGGCCGCCATTGCCGCCATGGCCGTTGCCGTTGAGGCCGTCGACCTGGAGGATGCGGATGCCCTCGATCTTCTCCATCGGCTTGACGCTCTCACGGACGATGCCCTCGATGCGGTCGAGCAGCTTTCTACGGAACAGCGAGTAGCGCGCCTGGTCCGTCAGCACGTTCTCGGCCTCGTTGAGCATACGCTGCGCCTCGGCCTCGACCGCGGCGCGGATCCGTTCCGCTTCCGCGGCAATTCGCGTCTCCTCGGCCTGCTTCTCGGCGATCAGGATCTCCACGGTCTTGCGACGCTTCGCGATCTCGCTCTCGCGCGCGGTAATGACGCGCTCGGTAGCCTCAGTGGCATGCACCCGCGCCTCCTCGGCCGAGGTCTTGGCCGCGGATTCCTCCAACGACTTCAGGTGGATGGCAATCGCCTTCTCCATCAGAACGGTCTCGACCTCCTTCTCACGATTGATTTCAAGCTTGCGCAGCTCGCGCTCGCGGCCGATGCGGGCCTCGTCGAGGCCGCGATCGGAGGCAATGCGGGAGCGCTCGACCTCTTCACGCGCGGCAATTTCGGCTTCCTGCAGCGACTGGACGCGAGCGACTTCGAGCTGTTCGATCGAACGGCGACGTTCGATCCGCGCCGCCTCCAGCGCATGCTCGCGCGAGACGTCCGTGGTCTCGACCTCCTTGCGCGCGACAATCTCGGCCTGCCTGACCTGGCGGTCGGCGTCGATGCGCTCGGACTTCTTGGTCGAGAGCGCGATGACCCGGTCCTCATCCGCGATCTCGATCGCCTTCTTGTGCTCGATGTTGAGGACTTCGCGCTTCCTGGAGGACGTGATGCGCTCGGTTTCGAGCGCGAGATCGACGCCGATGCGCTGCCGCTCGATGGTGTCGCGCCGCTTCAGCTCGGCCGCCTCGAGCACGGCTGTGCGCTCGATCTCGAGCGCGCGTGTGTCACGCTCCGCCTGAATACGCTCGGCTGCAACAGACTTCTCCTGCGCGATCCGCGCGGCTTCGATGGCTTCGCGTGAGGCGATGTCGGCTTCCTCGACGGCGCGGTTGCGGGCGATTTCCAGCGACCGAACGCGTTCTTGTTGGGTGATGCGGGCAGCTTCCGTGGCCTCGCGTGCCGTGACCTCTGCGACTTCCAGCGTCTGATTGCGTTCGATCTCCAACTGCCGGGTATTCTGCTCGACCGCGATGCGCTCGACGGCGAGCCTATGCTCGCGGTCGATACGCGCCGCCTCGACCGCACGCTGCGCCTCAATCTCGGCTTCCTGGATGTTACGCACCTGCTGGATCTCCAGCGCACGGGTGCGCTCATCGGATGCGATGCGCTCGACATTGACAATCATGGTCTGGGCGATGCGGGCCTTTTCGGTCGTCTCGCGGGCAGCGATCTCGGCTTCGTCCACGGCGCGCGTCCGGTCGATCTCGCGGCGCCGGGTCTCCTCTTCGTTGGCGATGCGGGCGTCCGTCACGACGCGGTCCTGCTGGATACGCGCTTTCTCGATCGCCTCGCGGGCGGTGATCTCAGCTTCCTCGATGGTCTGCATCCGCTCGATTTCGCGCTGGCGCACCTCGCGCTCGGAGGCGATGCGGCTGGTATCGATCGAACGCTGGTTGGCGATCCGGGTCTTCTCGATTTCCTCCCGTGCGAGCAGCTCCTTCTCCTCGATGGTGCGGGTGCGCTCGATCTCCCGCTGACGGGTCTCACGCTCCGAGGCGATGCGGGCCTCGGCGATCGCCTGATCGTTGGCGATGCGGGCCTTCTCGATGGTTTCACGGGCGGAAATCTGCGCCTGCTCGGCTTCGGTCTCGCGCAGGGCCCGCTCGCGCGCGACCTCGGTGCGTTGCAGGGCGCGGCGCATCTCGATGTCACGTTCCTGTTCGAGGCGCGCCGTCTCGCTTTCGCGTTCGATCTCGAGAGCCTGCCGCTCGGCCTCCAGGTTGCGAGAGCGGATCTTGATCATCGAATCTTGCTCGATGTCGTTGCGCAGCTTGCGCTTGGCCTCGATGTCCTCCATCAGGCGGGTCAGACCTTCGGCGTCGAAGCGGTTCGAGGGGTTGAAGAATTCGAGATCGGTCTGGTCCAGATCGGTGATCGCGACTGACTCCAGCTCGAGTCCGTTCTGGGCGAGGGCCTCTGCCGCGTTTGCCTTGAGGCGGGCGACGTACTCGCCGCGCTGTTCGTGCATCTGCTCGAGGGTCATCTCCGAGGCAACGGAACGAATGGCGGAGATGAATTTGCCGGCGAGGAGGGCGTGGAGCTGTTCGGGCTCCATGGTGCGGCGGCCGAGCGTGGCGGCCGCGATAGACACGGCTTCGCGGGTCGCCTGCACGCGGACATAAAAATCGGCCTCGATGTCGACGCGCATGCGGTCACGGGTGATTACGGCGTCCTGGCGGGAGCGAACGATGCCCATCGGCTGCACGTTCATGTTGACCGGCGTGTAGTCGTGGATGAACGGCAGCACGAAGGCGCCGCCGTTGATCACGACGCGCTCGCCGAGCAGGCCGGTCCGGACGAATGAGGTCTCCTTGGACGAGCGGTGATAGAGCCAGTTCACGATGTAGACGCCGACCACGATCACCACGACGGCGACGATCAGCCAGAGGATCAATTCACCGACCAGAGTCCCTGACATGTTTCTCTCCCTCGACCTTTCGGCGTTATCGCGCGCCGATAGTCTTGAATTTGCGAACCTGATCCGTCAGTGCCCGCTCGACCGGAAGCCGTTCCATCGAGGAGGCGCCGTAGAAGCCGTGGCAATTGCGTGTGTTCCTCATGATGAAATCGGCATCGTCCGGATCGGAGATCGGTCCGCCATGAGCGAGCACCAGAATGTCCGGATTGACGCCGAGTGCGGCAGAGGCCCAGGTGTCGATGTGCGCTGGGCAATCCGTCAGCTTGAGCGCTGTCTGCGCGCCGATGGTGCCCCCGGTCGTCAGGCCCAGATGACAGACGATGATATCCGCGCCCGCGATCGCCATCGCGGCAGCTTCCTTCTCGCTAAAGACGTAGGGCGTCGTCAGCAGGTCCTTCTCGCGCGCCTTTGCGATCATGTCGATCTCGAGCGCATAGGACATGCCGGTCTCTTCGAGATTGGCGCGGAACACGCCGTCGATAAGGCCGACGGTCGGAAAGTTCTGCACGCCGGCGAAGCCGAGCGCTTTCAATTGGTCCAGGAAAAGATCCATGTCGCGGAACGGATCCGTGCCATTGACGCCGGCGAGCACTGGCGTCCTGGAGACGACGGGCAGCACTTCGCCCGCCATCTCCAGCACGATGGCGTTGGCGTCGCCGTAAGCCATCAATCCCGCGAGTGAGCCTCGGCCAGCCATGCGGTAGCGGCCGGAATTGTAGATGACGATGAGGTCGACACCGCCAGCCTCCTCGCATTTGGCCGAAAGGCCGGTGCCGGCGCCGCCGCCGACGATCGGCTCGCGGCGCCTTGCCATGTCGCGGAAGCGCTTCAACAGTGCAGCGCGTTCAAACCGTGCCATCGGTCACCTCGCTAGTCTCCGGCGCGCCCCAATGCGGCCGAACAATGTTCGGAACGCGCTGACAATGGTGGAGGCGAACTCGGGGTCATTGATGTTCTTGGGAACGCGGATAAGCTGACGGTTGGCGGTCTGCCGCACGTTGCGCTCCAGCGTGCGGAACAGCGCCGCATCGGCATCCGGATCCCAGAATGGCTGTCCTCGCGCGTCGAGCGCGGAGACGCCGCCCTCGGGCAGGAAGAAGCGCACCGGCCCGTCCATCCGGTTGAGTCGATCGGCGATCCAGTGCCCCATGCGCTCGTTCTCCTCCGCCGTGGTCCGCATCAGTGTGACCTGCGGGTTGTGGACGTGGAATTTCCTGCCGCGGTAGCGCTCCGGGATCGTCTCAGGAGCGCCGAAATTCACCATGTCCAGCGCGCCCGCCGAGCCGACATAAGGCACCCGGCTGCGGATGATGGCGCCAAAGCGGTCGTCGGTGGCCGGGAACACGCCACCCATCAGGAGGTCCCCGACCTCCGTGGTCGTGAGGTCGATGACGCCTGCGACCTGCCCGGAATCGACGAGCTTCTCCATTGAGCGTCCGCCGACGCCGGTGGCGTGGAAGACGAGGCACTCGAAATCCTCGCGCAAGTCGGCCGCGATCTTCTGCACCGCCGGCGTGGTGACACCGAACATGGTGATGCCGACCGACGGCAATCCGCTGTCGTCGCGATCCTTTCGTGCATGCTGATCCAGGCGCGCCTTGACCATGCCGGCGAGCGCGTTGGCGCCGTTGGCCAGCACGGCGCGCGAGATCGAGTTGAGGCCCTGCACGTCGGCGACCGAATGCATCATGGTGATGTCCGCGGGGCCGACATAGGGCCCGACGTCACCGGAGGCGACGGACGAGATGATAAGTTTCGGCACCCCGACAGGAAGGGTCCGCATACCGGGCGCGACCAGTGACGCTGCGCCCGAGCCGCCCGCCGAAATCACGCCGGCAACATTGCTCTGGCGCCGCAGCCAGCTGCTGAAGGCCTCGGCCATCGCGGTGACGGCGGCGCCGCGGTCGGGTCCGAATACCGCCGATCCGCCGCGACCATGGTTCAAGGCGATCTCCTGGGCGGAGACGTCGCTGGCCGCGTGTCTGCCGCTGGTGGAGACATCGACCAATCGGGTTCGCAGGCCTGTCCCAGCGATGATGTCGCGGATGAAGTGGAGCTCCGTGCCCTTGGTGTCGAGCGTACCGACGACGAGCACGACCGGAGGGCCCTGCGTTTGCGTCGCAACCGGTTCGCGCCGTCGCCGTGCCGTCTCGTCGAGACGCATCACCTGTGTCGAGAACGTGCGGGCCGCGGCCTCGATGCGGGCGATCGGCACCGGTTGCGACCAGCGAGTCGGCGGCGTCGGGTTGGAGATGTAGATGCGGATCGCGCCGCCCGGCCGCGTTTGCGGCGGAGAAGGTTTCGCTTCCGTATCCGCCGGCGGCACGTCGAGGTCGAGCTCGAGTCCGGCGTGCATTCCGACACCGAGCAGGCGCTGCTGCAGCTCGCGATCGGCGGCAAGCCGCACCGAATCGATGATGCGGTTGACGCGGCCGTTGACCATGATCGCGACGTTGCCCGACACGGCGGTCGCCACCCCGATATTCTGCTCGATCACGAGCACGGACATGTCGCCGTCCTCGCCAAGCCGTAGCAGCATCTCCTCGACCTGGGCCACGATGACGGGCGCGAGCCCCTCGGTGGGCTCGTCCATGATCAGGAGCCGCGGGTTGGTGAGCAACGCGCGCGAGATCGCGAGCATCTGTTGCTCGCCGCCGGAGAGCTGGCCGCCGCCGTGATCCTTGCGCTCGGCCAACCGCGGAAACGTCTTGTAGATGCGCTCGACCGTCCAGGCGCCGCGGCGCAAGCCGGCGGCAAGCCGCAGATGCTCGTCGACGCTGAGTGAACGCCACAGCCGCCGTCCCTGCGGAACGTAGCCGACGCCGAGTCGGGCTATGTGGGCAGGCGGCTGCCGGGTGATGTCATCGCCGCGGATGCGGATCGAGCCGCCGCTGACCGGCACCAGCCCCATGATGGCCTTGCACAGCGTGGTCTTGCCCATGCCGTTGCGGCCGACGACCGAGAACACGCCGGCCTCGAGCGTCAGGTCCACGCCCTGCAACGCATGCGAATGGCCGTAATAGACGTCCAGGCCGCGGACTTCGAGCGCGGCGGCGGTACGGCGGACCTCATTCATGGCCGCCTCCGAGGTAAAGCTCCTGCACTTCGGGATCGGACTCGATCTCCTGCGGACGGCCTTCCTTGAAGATCCGCCCGTTGTGCATCATCGTGACGCTCTCGACGACGCGCAGGGCCACGTCCATGTCGTGCTCGATGATGATGTAGCCGATATGCGCGGGCAGGGAGGTCAATATCTCGATCAGCTCGGCACGCTCGGTCGGCGACAGTCCCGCGGCCGGTTCATCGAACAGGACGAATCGCGGTGCGCCGGCAAGCGCAAGTGCGATCTCGAGCTGGCGCTGCTGGCCATGCGCGAGTTCGGCAACGCGCTGATCCTTCACGCCCGAGAGATGGACGGCCTGCACGAGATTTTCGGCTGCGTGCATCAACGCATCGTTTTGACCGGGGCGGAGAAACGAGAAGCGCCCCCGTGAGACGCCACGGCAGGCGAGGTAGACATTGTCCTGGACGGTAAGGCCGGGAAACAGCGCGGAGATCTGGTAAGTCCGGCGCAGGCCGCGGCGGATGCGCTCATAGGGCGGGAAGTGCGTGACGTCCTCGCCGAAGAAGCGGATGGTGCCGGAAGAAGGTGGGAAGTCGCCGGTGATGCAGTTGAACAGCGTGGTCTTGCCGGCGCCGTTGGAGCCAAGCACGGCGCGCCGTTCGCCGGGGCGGACGGTAATGGTGATGTCGGTGAGTGCCGCCAGCGCGCCGAACAGACGTGTCACGCCGCGCAGCTCCAGCGCCGCGCCGGCGCCCACGACAGAGAGGCGTTGTGCGACGCTATCCATGGTTGGATCCTTGACTGGATCTTTGGCCAGATTCTCGGCCACGTCGTCCGCTTGAACTTGCCGCGCCGGAGCGTTGGCGGCGGCGCCAGCTCTGCCAGAGCCCGATGACGCCGTCCGAGGACCAGAACACGATGGCGAGGAAGCCGAGGCCGATCAGGAGCCGAAAGCGGTTGCCGTCGAGCCCCAGCTTGACCAGGAAATCGAGTGCGAAAGTGCGCAGCAGCACGAAGATCAGCGCGCCGATAAAGGGTCCGATGGGGCGCGTGATGCCGCCGACGACTGCGATGATGAGAATATCGATGCAGGCTCCGACGCTCACGGATCCCGGCGAAATCTGCCCGTAATTCCAGACCTGGAGTACCCCTGCGAGCGCCGCGACGAAGGACGCGAAGACGTAGGCCGCGACGCGATGCGCATTGACGTTGAAGCCGAGCGCCGCCATGCGGCGGGGATTGTCGCGTACGCCTTGCAGCGCGAGGCCGAATGGCGCGCGGGAGATGTAGTCGACGGCGAAGTAGCACAGCGCGGCTACCGCGAGGACGATATAATAGAACGGAATGTCGGCGCGCCAGTTGACGCCCCAGAAATGCGGCGTGGCAACGGTATTGATGCCAGTATGGCCGTTGAAAATCGCCCAGTTCTGGTTGGTGAAATAATAGAACGCCGCGCCGATCGCGAGCGTGATCATGATGGTGTAGATGCCCTCGGTGCGCACCGCCAGCGCGCCGCCGAGCGTGCCGAAGATGGTCGCGAGCGCAAGCGCCATCGGGACCGCAAGCCACCACGGCCAGCCCAGGCTGATATTGGCGTTGCCGCTGACGCCAAACACCGCGACCATATAGGCGGAGAAACCCGCGATGGTGAGCTGCATCAGGCTGACCATGCCGCCATAGCCGGCAAGAAACATCAGACTCAGCGCCATGGTTCCGAGGATCAGCGTGGTCGCAAAGATCTCGATCAGGAAGAAGCCGTTGGCGATCAGGGGCATGATCAGGAGAATGGCGGCGACGGCCCAGGCCGCCGGATTGTCGATGTCCGGCCATCCGCGCAATCTGGAGCGCTGCACCGCAGTGGCGGGACGAACCGGGACGCGGGCGTCGTGAGCGAGGGACATGTCAGCGCCTCGCCAACAGGCCCTGCGGCCGAATTGCCAGCACCAGAACCATGATCAGGAAGGTCACCACGATGGCGTAGGTCGGGATGTAGACCGAGCCGAGCTGTTCGGCGAGGCCAATGATGAGCGCGCCCAGGGCAGCCCCAGGAATCGAGCCCATCCCACCGACGATCACGACGACGAGGGAGGCGAGCAGGAAGCGGATATCTTCGCCTGGCGAGAGCGACTGGAAGGTTCCGCCGACGACGCCAGCGACGCCGGCGAGGCCGGCGCCGAGCGCAAACACCACCACGAAAACGAGTTGGATCCGTACCCCGGTCGCAGCCAAGATGTCGCGATCGTCGACGCCGGCGCGGATGATCATGCCGATGCGCGTGCGGTTGAGCGCCAGCCACATCGCCATGCCGATCACGACGGAGGCGGCGAAGATCACGAGTCGAACCAGGGGATAGCGGAGATAGACCGGCTCGCCTGAGGATTTGATCGCGGTGACCAGCGGCAGCTCTACAGGTCCGATCAGCCAGTTCGGGGTCTGGATCTGATAGAAATCGCCGCCGCAGGCCCACAGCATCAGATCGGCGAACACGATCGAGAGTCCGATGGTCACCATGGTCTGGCGCAGGTCCTGGCCTTCCATACGGCGGAAGACGAGGACCTGGAGCAGGACGCCGACCAGTGCCGTCAGGACGAAAGCGACGATGAAGCTGAGGACCCATGAACCGGTAGCGGCGCTGATGGCATAGCCGACATAGCCGCCGAACAAATAGAGCGAACCGTGCGCGAGGTTGACGTTGCGCATCAGGCCGAAGATCAGCGTGAAACCGCTGGCGACGAGGAAATAGAGACCGCCGAGCGTGATGCCGTTGAAGAGGGCGTTGAGGAAGACCCGCTTGCGGCCGAACGCATCTTCGACGCCCTGCGGCCACACTGCGAAAACCAGCCAAAGCGCCACCGCAATCACGATGATGACAATCAGTGCCCAGGCAGGATGGCGCTCGACAAAGCGGGTCATGATCGCCGCTCCGTCTTCACGTCACCCCATCTCTCACCCCGCAAGCGGGGCGGAGAGGCACGCAGACCGTTGCCGGCCGCAAGCCCTGCCATGAACGTGCGCTCCCTATTGCGCGTGATCCTCTTTTCGGGATCGCGTTTGGCGCATCCTAATGCGGCTGTAAGGGAGGTGTTTGATCGTGAGTATCTTTTCGCGTGCGGTCAGGCGCGCAAAACCTTGGCCGCGCGGCGATAATCGGTCGGCGCCATGCCGACATTGGCGGCGAAGAAGCGGGTGAATCCGCTCTGCGACGAGAAGCCGAGATCGAAGCCGATATCAGCGATCGGCGCTTCGCTCGCCACCAGCGCCTCCAGCGCCTGCTCCATCATCAGCGTGTTGAGATAGAGGTGTGGCGTGACGCCGGTCTGGGTGCGGAAGAGCCGGTAGAAATGCGGCCGCGACAGGCCGGATTCGCGCGCGATGGTGTCGAGCTCGATCTCGGCGCCAGGACTCTCCGACATCATCTTGATGCACTTGCGCACGCGAAAATCAGTGATGGAACCGTTTGTGCGCGGATCGCGCGCGGTCGCCGCCTGTTGCCAGCTTTCGTCATAACAGATGTCGATCAGGCTTCTCAGCTCGCCATCGAGGCTGTTGAGCGAGGGAGCGCCGCACACGAGGGCGGCTGCGTGCCTGATATGCTTGTCCAGCGCAACGGACCGCGTGAACTGGGTGCGGCCGAAGCGCAGGCGATCGGCGCCGGGCGCATCGGGCGCAAACCACTCCGCATTGACGTAGAGCACGAAGAAAACGGCACCGCCGTCGAGATCGGACGGCAGGAAATTATGCGGCTCCCACGGATTGACCGCGACGACGGAATCTTCGGTGAGCTCGTAGCGTCCGTCGCTGACATCGATGCATGCGGAACGCCCGCCGACATGGAAGATCAAATGACCTTCGCGATGTGCGTGGATGTTGAAAGGGCGGTTCAACTGATAGACCGTCGCCCGACCAAAGCGGCCGTGGAAGACGGCGAGCGCCCGGCTCATGCCTCTCCTCCCAAAAGCTCTTGGTATTTTTTGGTAGCGTTCAACAACCGAGGAGAGAATGCAAGGGCGCACGTGTCGCGCTTCTGGCAAATCTCTCCCCGGCCGGTCATCGTTCGCGAACGAGACTAGGTCAGTATTTCTTACATTCCGGTACTGTGCGGCTCGGTAAACCGATTTTGGCGAACACCGCGGGATCGTAGCCCAGCGTTTGGTTGACGTTCGGGATCACGTTCACGACCTTTGAGAACAGCGCGCCCTTGCCGTCGTCGACGACCTCGGTGACGAAGTTGGTGCCGATCGCCTGGCGGTTGGAGTCCAGCTTGATCTTGCCGTTGGGTGCGTCGAGTTCGATCTTGGCAAGCGCCTCCTTGTACTTGGCCTGATTGTTGGAGAGATCTCCGTTGACCTGACGCAGCGCCAGGATGAGCGCCATGGTGGAGCCGTAGTAGTTGGTGGCGAGCAGCGATGGGCTCGGGAAGCGCTTGTTGGGCGGAAAGGCGTCCTGATAGTCCTTCACGAACTTCTGCCAACTCGGGTTCTCCCAGGTGTCGGCCTGGCCGCTCGCGGCCAGCGTGCCGATCAGGGCATTCTTGGCGTTTCCCTTGGACGACAGGATGGTCTGGTCGATCATGATCGAGCCGCCCATCAGATGCGCCTTGCCGCCGGCCTGCTGGTATTGGTTCAGGAAGTTGACGGCGTCGGCGCCGCCGAGGCCGAGATAGATTGCGTCGACGTCGTCGGGCAGTGCGGCGATAACCGAGGCAAAGTCCTTTGTGCCAAGCGGCACCCATTGCCGGTTGGTGACCTGTCCGCCAGCACCGCAGAACTCGAGCACGAGGCCGAACACCTGCGTATAGATGAAGGAGTAGTCTTCGCCGACGGTCGCGATCTTGCGATACTTCTTTTGGTCATAAGCGTATTTGCCGAGGCCCACCTGCCACTGCGCGCCGTCCATGTTGTAGCGGAAAAAGTTCGGAGCCGGATCGACATAGGTCGTTTCCTGGGCACCGGAGGCGGCATTGATGAAAGTGAGTTCGGGATGGGTCTTTGCAAAATTTTTGACCGCGATGCCTTCGTCGCCAGAGAGCGGCGACAGCAGGATCTGTACCTTGTCCTGCTCGATCAGCTTGCGCACGGCTCGTACGGCGGAGTCCGGCGTCGCGTCGGTCGAGGCGATGACAAATTCGAGTTCCTTGTCGCCGACCTTCTTTCCGAGGACGTTGAGGGCCGTCTGGAAGCCGCGGATGCCGTCCTCGCCGAGCACGGTGTAGGTGCCTTCGAGCGTCGCGGTGACGCCGACCTTGATCTTCTCCTGTGCGAAGGCGGTGCCCGAAAGTAACAGGCTGCTCAACGCGATCAGTCCTAGACTGCCTTTCAACATTTGCTCTGCTCCCTGGGCGTTCTTGTCACTGTTTTTCACCGCGCCTGGACGCGCCCGCCGCGCGGTGCGGCGTTCGGACAAGGCCAACGGTTCTTGAAATGGAGGCTAACTGAACTCCGATGCAGCGCACGTGCCGGAGCCGCGCGCGGCTTAACGGGCAGTCTCATTTTGAATGCTGCGTCGCGATTAACATCGCAGTGCAACAGGCGTCAGGCTTCCCGAATTTGCACCCGCCAGCCGCATGGCGGTCGCGGACTGCCGCCGTGTGAAGGGATCGCTCGAATAGAGGAGAAATCAATCGTAGGCGTTGCGTGATTTCGCCGCGCGCGGCACTCGCTGGTTATACGTTGTGGCAGGCGATCGTCCGACCGTCCGCACCGACAGATCGAAGTTGTGGCACATCGACGAGACAGCGATCGCTCGCCATAGGACAGCGGGGCGCATATGCACAGCCGTGCGGTCGCGTGAAGAGGCTTGGCGGTTCACCCATTTCGATCGCGCCCTGGATCCGTTCCGATGGATCGGGCTTCGGAATTGCCGCCACCAACGCGCGCGTATAGGGGTGGAGCGGATGATCCAGGACCGTCCGCGTCCCGGCCTGCTCCACGATCCGGCCCATATACATGACAGCAACGCGGCTGCTGATCTGCCCGATCACGCCAAGGTCGTGCGAGATGAAGAGCATCGACAGTCTCAATTGGTCACGCAGATCCATCATCAGGTTGAGCACTTGCGCCTGCACGGAAACGTCGAGGGCCGAGACCGGCTCGTCGGCGACGATGATGGACGGCGTGGGAAGAATGGCGCGCGCGATTCCGACCCGTTGCCGTTGCCCGCCACTCAGTTCGTAAGGGTAGCGAGCGGCGAAAGACGGGTTCAACCCGACGGCCGTCAAGGTGGCGGCTATGGCCGCGCTGCGCTCGGCGCGGCTCTTGAAGATGCCGCTGATGTCGGCCGCCTCCGCCACCGAATCTCCAATTGCGCGCCGCGGGTTGAGCGATGCATTGGGGTCCTGGAAAACCATCCGGACGTTCAGACGCATCTCGCGCAGGCCGGAGCGGCCGGCTCCGATCAATTCGGTTCCCTTCAAATTGATGTTGCCGCTGTCGGGCTGGACCAGCCCGACGAGGGTTCGGCCTAGCGTGGTCTTGCCGCAGCCGGATTCGCCCACGATCCCGAGGACCTCGCCTTCGGCCAGCGACAGCGATACACCATCCACCGCCTGCACCCGGTATTTCCGACCGGCTCGCCTGGCACTGAACGAGACCATCATGTCCCGGACGTCGAGGATGACATTGCCGCTCATGGTAGCCCCCCGCCGGCCAGCGGAAATGCGCAGAGCACCTCGTGTCCTTGGGAGGCCTCCAGGCGGGGAGGGGGCGCCACGCGGCACTCATCGCGCACCGCTGCGCAACGCAAGGCAAACACGCAGCCGGCAGCGACCGTACCTGGCAGCGGCGGCTGACCAGAAATGGTTGGCAGCCGGCGCGCGCCGGAGTTTCGCGACGGCATGCAATCCATCAATCCGCGGGTGTAATGATGACGCGGTGCGCCGAACAGCGCACCGACTGAAGCGGTTTCCACGATCCGGCCGGCGTACATGACAGCGACGCGATCGGCGAGCTGCGCAATGACTCCCATGTCGTGGGTGATGAACAATATCGCCATATCCAGCCGATTGCAGAGCTCGCGCAAGAGCCCGAGAATCTGAACCTGTATGGTGACATCGAGCGCGGTGGTCGGTTCATCGGCGACCAGCACCTGTGGCCTGCAGGCCAGCGCAATCGCGATCATGACCCGCTGGCGTTGGCCTCCGGACAACTGATGCGGATACGCGGACAGCTGCATTTTGGGGTCGGGCATACGTACCAGTTCGAGCAGTTCGCGCGCACGGACCAGCGCCGCCGCGCCCGAAATTCCCTCATGCACGCGCACGGCTTCGGCGATCTGATCGCCGATCCGACGAACAGGGTTGAGTGAGGTCATCGGCTCCTGAAAGATCATTGCCATGCGGCCGTGGCCCGCTTCGACACGTTGCCAGGGCTGCAGCTGCGTTACGTCGCAGCCCTCCAACAGGACCCGCCCGGCGCGAACCCGGGGACCGGGCTGCGGCAGCAATCCCATGACCGCAAGCGAGGTCATGCTCTTTCCGCAACCGGACTCGCCGACGAGGCCAAGGATCTCGCCCTTGGCCAAGCCGAAGGACACGCCCGCGACGATGTCGACCGGCGAGGTTTCCGGCCCCACTGACACCGTAAGGTCGCAAACTGTCAGCACGGCCTAACCCTTCTCACCAAAGACCTGACGGAATCGCGGATCAAGTCGATCGCGCAATGCATCGCCGACCAGGTTCAGAGAAAACGCCGTCGCCACGATCATCATGCCCGGAAAGAAGAGCAGCCACGGAGCGCGCGTGATGAAGGTCCGCGATTCCGCCAGCATATTGCCCCAGCTCGGAATGTCCGGCGGGGCGCCGAGGCCCAGGAAATCGAGTGAAGCCGCGCCGAGCTGCGCGAACGCGAAGACGAAGCTGGCCTGCACGAGAAGTGGTGAGACCAGGTTCGGCAAGATGTGCCGACTGATGAGCCATGCCGCTCCGGCGCCCATGCTGCGCGACGCCTCGACATAGGTTTCCGCGCGCAAGCGCAGTGTCAGTCCGTAGACGATCCGGGTCGTCGTCGTCATGTAGCCGATCCCGATGGCCAGGATGACGGTGGCCACACTCGGGCTCAAGATGACAATCAGGCCAAGTGCGAGAAGCAGAGTCGGGAAGGCCATCAGCACGTCGACCATGCGCATCAGCAGGTGACCCAGCCGCGGGAACAGAGCGGAAAGTACGCCGGCCGGAACGCCGGTCGCGAGAGCGAAGACGACCACGCCCGAGCCGATCAGAAGTGCCATGCGTGCTGAATGAATGGTGCGCGACAGGGTATCCCGGCCGAATTGGTCGGTGCCGAACCAGTGGGTCACGTTCGGGGGCGTCAGGCGGATCAGGGGATCGATGGCATACGGATCGTAAGGCGACAGCCAGGGTGCGAAGATCGCGGCGAGCACGGTCGCCAGAAGGACCCCGAGCCCGGCCAGCGCGATCGGACGGGCGATGAACGGCTTGAGCCACAAAATCACGCTGTTGCTGCTCATTGAAGTTCAACCCGCGGATCGAGCAGACGATAGCTCAGATCGACGATCAGATTGATCAGGAGATAAACCACGACAATAACTAGGATGACGCCCTGGATCACAGGGTAGTCTCGACGAAGGATCGACTGAACGACGAGGCGGCCGATGCCGGGCAGGGCAAAGACGGTTTCGGTCACCACCGCTTCGGACAACAGTGCGGCGAAGGTGAAGCCGAAGGCCGAGACGACCGCCAGCAGTGCATTACGCCAGATGTGACGACGCACGACCTGCCACGGCCTAATTCCCTTTGCACGCGCCGTGCGCACGTAGTCCTCCCGGGAGACGTCGAGCATGCTGGCGCGCGTCAGCCGCAGGATCAAAGCGGCATTCGGAGCCGCAAGCGCCAGGCTGGGCAGGACGAGATAGCGGAGATTGACGACACCGCCTTCGAAGATCGACGGATAACCGGAGCTCGGAAACCAGCCGAGCCAGGCGGCAAAGATCAGGATCAGATAGAGCCCGACCCAGAACGTGGGTATCGAGGCCATCAGCATCGCCCCACCGGACAATCCCTGGTCGAGCCACGTGCCGTGCCGGACCGCCGCAATCATGCCGATCGGCACGCCGATGACCGCAACCCAGATCATCGTCATGGTGGCGAGCAAGATGCTGGTCTCGGCGCCATCGGCAATCACCGACAGCACGGGCGCCTGGAAGAAGATCGACCGCCCGAGATCGCCCTCGAGCACATGGCCGGCCCAAGTGAGATATTGCAGGATGATCGGCTGGTCGAGACCGAGCTGGTGTCGCAAGGCGTCGATCTGGTCGGGCGTCGCGGTGTCACCGAGCAGAACATAGATCGGGTCACCCGGCACGATATGGATGAACGCGAAGATGATGATGGACGCTGCCAGCAGCGTCACCGCCGTCGTTCCTGCGCGCTTGAATGCGTAAGACCACATGTGATTGGGCGCCTGGTCAGCGGCAACGATGCGCGCCGGCGCCGGCGCTCGACAGTCCTCGCGGCCTCATTGTCCGTCCTTATTTCGTCGACACATTCCAGAACACGGGACCGTTGGGATTGAGCCCCTTGAGCTTGGGAGACGCAATGTCATAGGTGTAGGCATCGCCTACTTTCATCACCGGTACCTGCTCATAGATCAGCGACTGGATCTTGTCCCATGTCGACTTGCGCGCAGCTGGATCGGTCGTGTTGATCAACTCTGCCCGAAGCGAGCCGATCTCGGGGCTGTCCCACCAGCCGGGATAGCTCGCATTCAGGAACGTGAGCAGCAGCGGGTCGGGCGCGAAGGAATGGTGGGTGACGAAGATGTCCCACTGTTCCGGCTGGCCGCGCATCTTCAGAAGGGTCGCCCAATCGACGACCATCATCTGAACATTGATGCCGGCGTCGGCCAGCTGGCGGGTGAAGACAGAGGCTTCATCATAGTGTGCCTGGTAGTTCGTCGAGACCAGCAGGCGGATCGGCGTCCCCGTGTAGTCCGCCTCCTTTGCGAGCTCCTTGGCCTTCTTCGGATCGTGCGCACTGTAATTGGAGGCGCCTTCGGTCGAGTACCAGGGTGTGCCGTTGGGAAAGATCGATCCTTCGGCATTCCACAGGTCCTTGGGACCGAAGGCGACGCGCAATGCCTGCGACTTGTCCAGCGCGGTCTGGATGGCGCGGCGGAGCTTGTAATTGTCCTTCAGGATTCCCTGCTTCGAGTTCATGAAGAAAAGGCCGAAGATCGGCGCGTTGGTACGCTGCACCTGAACCGATGGATCTTTGCTCAGGGACTCGTACAGATCGCCGGAGATCATTTCCGCGTAGTCGTAGTCGCCCGCCTGCACGCCGCTCACGCGCGTGCCGACGTCAGGCACCGGAATGAACCGGATCTTGTCGAAGCTCGCAACGCGGGCGCCAGCGAAGCCGTCCCCCTTTTCCTTGACTGGCTTGTAGCCCTCGAACCTCTCCACCTCGACATAGCGGTTCGGCCGCCACTCCACGAACTTGTAGGGTCCGGTGCCGATATAGTCCTTTTGCTCGATCGGCCGGTTTCCCGCTTTGGCGGCTATGTCTTCCGGATAGATCGCAAGGCCGCCATTGACGTCCGCAATGAGAGCCTTCCAGGCGCCGTTCGGCGCGGACAATTTCAGCGTGACTTCATACTTTCCGGTCGCCTCGACCGAGGTAGCCGCCGCCATCAGGAGCTTGCCACGCGCACCGAAACTGCCCCATCGCGTCATCGAGGCGACCACGTCCTTGGCGGTCATCTCCTTGCCGTTGTGGAAGAGGACACCTTCGCGGAGCTTGATGACGATGGTCCGACCGCCGTCTTCCGTGCGATCGCTCTCGGCCAGCATCGGACGCGGCGTATAGGTCGAGTCCAGGGCATACAGGGTCTCGAAGATGTGGCGGCCGATGACCGATGCGACGTCGGCTGTCGTCAGCATGACATCGAGCGGCGGCGGTTCTCCGATGGTGGCTTCGCGGAGCAGGGTGGCGGCATTGGCCTGCGCAATCAAAAACGACGCAGTGGCCAGCCCCATGACGCCACGCATCAAGACACTTGGACCGTATCTCATGATCGCCCTCCCGCCTTGTTGAACCGCCTGCTTCCCGGTGCAGGGGATGTGCCTTTCAGCTGTTGCGCTGATGGCACGCTATTGGTTGTTCGAAAGTTACATACACAATTTGGCAATTATCAAGCGGAAAATGCTGTTCTTGATGGGGCATGCCGATATACGTTTGGTCGATGCTGAAGGTTTCTTACGGCAGCTTCTTGCCAAGGGCGCAGGTTGATCTGACCTGGGGAAGGGCGGGCAATGGCGCGTGCAAAGCGAAATCATCCGGCGAGAGCCGTTGGTACAGCGATCTCGAAGCCGTCGGGCGACGACAATGTCGTGGCCGGCGACATCATCTCCCTCATCAGGCAAAGCGCTCCAAGCCTCAGCCCCTCGGAGCAACGCGTTGCCACGGTGCTGCTGGCCGATATGGAGTTTGCCGTTCACGCCAGCAATTCCGAGTTGGCCCGTCGGGCGCGCGTCAGCGAGCCGACGGTAACCCGGTTCAGCCGCTCCGTCGGTTGTCGGGGCGTCCGCGACCTCAAGGTGAGGCTGGCTCAAGCAATGGCGGTCGGGCGGATTTACGTTGAGCTTCCCCCGCATGTCGGGACCGATCTGGCGCGCCCCGCGCTCTGGCGGTCGGTGTTTCAGGAAATTCGCCGTGCAATTGCCGCCGCCGAGGAAGGACTTCGCAAGGAAGACATCGAGAGGGCTGCCGAAGCTATCTCGCGCTGTTCGAAGCTTGCCGCGTTCGGGGTTGGGGGCGGTTCCACTCTTGCGGCGGCGGAGGTTCAGAACCGGTTCTTTCGTCTTGGGGTTGCCGTCTCGCATGCCTCCGATCCGAGCTTGATGCGGATGATCGCCGCGACCCTCGGACGGGATGATGTCGTCGTTGCCATCTCGACCACCGGTGCAGCGAACGCGGTGATCGAGGCAGCCAGTATCGCCAAGCAATACGGCGCCTTGGTCGTCGCAATTACCAAGCCGCAAAGCAGGCTGGCCTCGATCGCCGATATTGCGCTCGGCGTGCACGTGCCGGAAGCGCCCGACGCGCTCAAGCCGACGGCGTCGCGCTATGCATTTCTCGCCACCATCGATCTGCTCGCAGCGTCAACCGCCTATTGCAAGCCGCTCGAAGCCCAGGCACGCATGCGGCGGATCAAATACGAGTTGCTGAAGGGAAGCGACGGGGACGCCAAAGGGCCGCTGGGAGACTGAAAAATCTCCCAGTGGCCCGACGAGGATTTGTTCGGTGCATCGCCGCTCGCATGTGGCAACGTCCATCGCGCTCCGAAACCTGAACAGTACATGCTGCAGAAAAATCGTCCGGCAGGATACGATGTTCAGAGCCGGCTGCGACGGCTATCAGCGGCAGACGTAGCTGCCATTGACCAGAACGCGGACACATCCCGTACCGACAGCGGCTGCACCAACTGCTGCGCCGCCGACGACCGCGCGCCTGGTGGTGCGCCGTGCTACGCCGGCGACTGATACGGGCGTCAAGGGCCGCCCGACCCGTGCTTCAGCCCGGCCGAGCGAGAGCGAAAGGCCTTCGTCCACCGACCAGTCCATCGAGCCGGACACTCCGAGGGCGACCACGGCAACTGCGAGTGATAATTTTGTGACCAAACCAAGCTTCATAATAGTCTCCGCCTGTGAGAGTGAATTTGGACGCTCCATGGACTGGGGCTCGGACCATTGATCAAGATCAAGGAACCGTCGAAATCGTAAGCTGGTAACCGAAGGCGAACCACCAGAACGATTCAGTCGGGTTCGGGTACATGCGTCACCCTTTTCGCCTCGTTTTTACTTCTGTATGCAGAGCGGCCTCAGTGTCTCGTCGCTGCTGCGCGCTTTCGCGTATTCCATCAGCGCCGTCCGGGCTGCTTCGCAACGCTCTGCGCTTGAAAATTCTTGTGTCGATATGACGGCGCCATTCGCGACGCCGAGCCAGCTGATGACGACCAGAACATAGGTCACGGTATCCTCCCCCTCAGCCGTCGATCTCCTGAGCTCAGATTAGCGCGACAGGCGGCTTAATGGGCGCCGCCCATCGCGCCATCATCAAGCTCTATTGGCACACGTACATGATGCCATCGCCGCCCTTCACCAACGAGCCTGGGACGCAACCGATGCCGTTGCGCGCCGCATAGTCGGTCCAGCCGCTATAGCCATAGCTCCACGGTCCGCCGAAGTAATAGGCTCGCACGGCGTACCAGGGCAGACCGTCATTCGTGTAGTAGTGTCCGCGATAATAGGGAGTGACGTACAACCTCGTCGTCGCTTGCGCCTTGTCGAGCCCCAGCGAAACTCCGCCTTGATCGGTCCAGCCGATGGACAGCGTCGTGCCGCATACGAGCGCGGCGACGGCAACGGCAATCTTCCTTGCGCTTATCGACTTCATGGACGTTCTCCAAAAATGAACTTCAACGCCACCACACCAACGCAGCACCAGGGCGGCGGCTTGCTTTAGATCAAGGGATTCAACAAATCGCATTTGCTTCGTCTTCGATTTTACCGGGTCAAGTTCAGATCGAGTTAAGGGAATCTGGATGACGACGCTTTGACGTCCGACGAGTGCAGCCCGCCGGATCGCATCGGAAAGCATGCTGTCACGTGGTGCACCGGCTCTCTTCATACTTGAGCCATGTATGCAATCGTGCGAACGCTTCTCGCTGGAATGCGTCAGGCAGTCGGTGACAAGCTCCGAGGCGGCATGACGCGTTTGGATCTACTCTTCATCATTTCTGCCGTTTGGTTCGCAGGCTCGTGTTGCGCCGCGACCAATTTGTTGAAGGCGAAGAATAACCGGGCGGTGATGCCGCCTTTCAATTGGTGCTCATCAGGAAGCATCTCGGCGGCCAGCCGTGACCAGCTTCTTGCCTCGGCCATCCAGACCGTTTGGTTTGCCGGATCCTGGCTTGCAAGCTGCCGGCAAAGTGCTGCGCGCGAACTCAGCTCGAATTGACTCATCATCGGCCCTCCCTGCCAGAAGCTCGATGTACCCGGTGAGAATTCTGCGTTGCGTGCCACACCTCTGCAATTGCCCTTCCGGTCATTGTACCAAGGGGCAGGTCACAGCCACTGACTAAGCCGTGCGATACTATGCGAGGCCGTGTTGCGATAGTTCAATTCGTTGATCTGGCTCAAGCGAAGCCGCGTTCGGACGCGGTGAATATTCGCCTGCTGCAGCGTGCGTGCGCTTACCGACGAAGCGCCGCCATGCCTCAGCAAGTGCTTCACCAGGGGCGCGCCGCGGCAGAAGCGGCGGCTCGATTTAGGCAGCCATGCCATGCAGGTTGCATTGCTTCGCCAATTCTGCCGCCGTGGCCCGTTGCTTGCCCGGCGAAGATCTGCGGCGGCAATGGCGCCGACAATGCCCATCTCACGATATCTGCTCTATGTCGGCAGTACGTTGCTCGCGATGCTCTTTGTTGTGGACGCACTGGTGCCGGATCGGCCCGCCATCCACGGTGGAGCTGCGCGCTCCGCGACCATCCGCATCCATTCCGATTGGAAATTACCCGAGCGGGTCGTTCTCGACACTAGCCTGCCGACGATTGTCGCAACCGACATCGCCAGGGTCGAGCTTGGTATCCTGCCCGGCGCCGACGTCTCACAGAGGCGCGCTCGCGAGGCCTTTGCTCAGCTAGGAGCCCCCGATGCCGAACGACCACCAGCGCGTCCGTCGACAAAGGCGGATGTGAAGCCGCAGCGCCAAAACAAAAGTGCGAGGAGGCACATCGAAAAAAATATCCGGCTCGTCGCGCGGCCGCCGCAATACGGCTGGTTCGGCAACCAGGTTTGGTGAGCGTCTCCTATCGTCGCATCTTCGGGGTGGGGCGCCCGCCATTGATACTATCAACGAGTGCACGTCGAGGCATTGCCCAATCAAACGTCCTTGAAGATCGGGAGTAACTGACATGAGTGAAACGTCGAGGTCTGAGCGAACCGATCGTCGCCGGGCTCTTTCGTTGCTCGGATGGGCCGCGGTACTCGGATTGGCGACCTCCGGAACGTTCCTGTTCGGAGCAGAAGCGCCGGCGCAGACGATCGGCATGCAGCGACGCCAGGAGAGGCGCGGAGCCCGCCACGAGCGGCGTCAGGAACGGCGCGCGGGCCGGACTGAACGCCGTCAGGAAAGGCATACAGGGCGCACGGAGCGCCGTGAAGAGCGGCGCAATTAGGACGCCGACATGACCTCACCGATTATCGTTCGCCGGCAGATGTCTGCTTGATCGCGATCCGGAAGCTGGCGGATGCCGCAGACCTGGTACGTAACATTCGAGGTGCACAAGCGTGGGACCTTGCCGAAGCGGCGAAGTCCACGGGAGACACGCACATTCGAGAGCGAAGCCGAGGCGCGGGCTTTCGCGCGAGCGAAGTTCAATGAGGGATTGATCGTGTTTGCAGGCACGCTCAATCCCTTTTTGCCGCGACGGCTGATTCCCTCGAGCGATATCCCGTCCTGGATAGAGCAAGACCGAGGCGACGAGGTTGCCGGCCACGATGCCAAGCGCGACCCGGAGAAATAGGCAGCATGTCTTGGTGCTCATGCCGATGTCGCGTCGAAATGTCTTGAGTGTTGCCATTATGGCACGTGGAGTTTGTGGCGTCGCCCGTAGAGTTTCAGCTGGAAGTTGGGGGATGATTGCAGTGCAACAAGCCGCCGATCGGGCAATCAAAAGCGGCCGGCAAGGAGAGAGCATGATGAAAAGACTTCTACTAGCAACCGTTGGTCTGGTGGCGCTGTGCACGGCGGGGACCGCCATGGCTGCCGATATGGCCGTAAAGGCGCCTCCACCGGCACCGATCATTCCGATCTACAATTGGACGGGGTTCTACATCGGCGGCAATGGTGGCTGGGCGCAGAACCACAACTGCGTCGATTTCCTTGACGCGGCTGGAGTCGCCGTCGCCTCTGGCTGCCGCGATCGTTCCGGTGGTGTCATCGGTGGCCAGCTCGGTTATCGCTGGCAGGCCAGCCAGTGGGTGTTTGGTCTGGAGGCTCAGGGCGATTGGGCGGATCTCAGCAACCAGCGCGTCAGCCTGTTCAATCCGGCGCTCTCCACGCGCGCCAAAACGAGCGCCATCGGCCTCTTCACCGGCCAGATCGGCTACGCCTGGAATGCGTCACTGTTCTACGTGAAGGGTGGCGCTGCGGTAACAGACAATCGTCTCAGCGTGCTTGATACTGCGTCCGGCGCCGAGCTCGCGGCGCAAAGCGCAACCCGCTGGGGTGGTGTCATTGGTGTCGGATACGAGTATGGCTTCACCCCGAACTGGTCGGTGGGGCTCGAATACGACCATCTGTTCATGGGGCATCGGAATAATTCGTTCACGGCCGCCGATCCGCGCCTTGCCGCTTTTGTAAACGACCGGATCACCCAGGACGTGGATATGCTCACCGTGCGCTTCAACTACCGCTTCGGAGGGGCCAACCCGGTCGTCGCGAGGTACTGAACTCTCCCGGTCTGATGTCTTCAGGGGGCCGGCAGTCATGTCGGCCCTCATTTTTGTGGTCTCATCGCGCAAGCCAGTCAGCGTCTGCCGGCGCGATCGACCGGACCGCCGCGGTTGGTCGGAGCGCCGGACCGCACTGCTTCTCGTGCGGCAGCGTGCGCGACGGGACGCACTCCCAGACGACGCCCGGTCTTGCGACGCAATGCGCGGGCTAGTCCACATATTGGCAATATACGGCCGCGTTGGCGCATTTAGGACTCGCGAAGACGAGCCCGGGCACCAAGAGCGCGTGCTCTGGAAAATCCGGGGCAGATCTACCAGCCGGAATAGTAGCTCCGCCTCGCATAGTAGCCGCCATAACCGCCATAACCGCCATAGCTACCGTAGGCGCTGTAGGCACTGGGCGGACAATATTCATAGCCGTATCCTCCGCCGTAAGAGGAGTATCCGCCGCCGTAGGAGGGATATGCACCATAGTAGCCGGAGCTTGCGATCGCGCCACCCACGACAGCGCCCGCAACCACCGCGCCGGCGCCCCAGCCACGGTAGCCTCGATATCCGTAACCTCTGTAGCCATATCCGGCGCCGCGATAGCCCAAACCACGATAGCCCAATCCCGCTCCGCGGTAGCCTCCGCCCCATCCGCCGCGATAACCCCAGCCTCCGTAGCGCACTTTCACCACGTCATTATCGAGCGTGGCTCTCATGGCGCCGACGTTGGTCGGCAAGGGCGCTGCTTCGCTTCCGGCTACAGAAATCATGGTGGTCGCGACAGTAAGAATTGCTGGAAATGCTCCTTTGATGAACCTCATCATATCCTCCACTGGTTTAAATCTCGACTGACCGGCGAGAGAAGAATTCCGTCACGCCGGCGGCACGACCGCGCACATGAAATGTTTGCGGTCGTTACCGGCTTGGCCTTGATTTGAATCAACGAGCGAGCTTGGAGGCCGTGAGCGGCTCCGGCCGGTCACGGGCCCGCTTGCCCGAGGCGCGGCACCAGATGGATCGTCCTTAGGTCGCAGAGCGCGGCGGGCTTGAAGAACCTGTGAATATAGCGAACATTAATCGCAACGGCTCGATCTGCATATCGTCGACACTTGCATAGTGGAGCGGCCTGATGATCACAGTTCCGGAACTGGTGTCGCAAGCTCTGGGCGCGTTTCTGACGACGGAAACCAAGGACCGGTTCGGCGCCTCGCATGCCGGCCTGACCGAATTGCTTCCATTTGCAGCCAAGCTCACGATGGAGTGCATCGGCAACAGCGATGCTCTCTATCACAACATCGAGCATACGTTGCTCGTGACCCTTGCCGGGCACGATATCCTGACAGGCCGCGCGCTGCTCCGGCCCACCACGGCAAACGACTATGCGAATTTCATTCTGGCGTGCCTTGCCCACGACATCGGATACGTCCGCGGCGTCGTTCAGGGCGATGAGGACGATCTGTTCATCGCGGACGTCACCGGCAACACGGTTCGTCTGCCGCGAGGATCGTCCGATGCGGCTCTCGCGCCATACCATGTCGATCGGTCGAAACTGTTCGTGCTGGAACGGTTGGATTCCGTCGAGCAGGTGGATGCCGATCGGGTCGCTCGGGCGATCGAATATACCCGGTTTCCTTACACGATGTCTTCGAATGACAGCCTCATTGAAGAGGAGGGATTGCTGTTGCGGGCCGCCGATCTCATCGGTCAGCTCGGCGATCCCAACTATCTGAAGAAGTCCAACGCGCTGTTCTACGAGTTCGAGGAGATCGGACTCAACAAGACCTTGGGCTACGCGACGCCAGCGGACATCGTTTACAAATATCCACAATTCTATTGGAGTAACGTAGCTCCCCAGATCCAACCGGCGATACGTTATCTCAACGTGACGTCTCGAGGCCGGCAATGGATAGCGAGTCTCTACGGCAACGTATTTCGGGCCGAGCGTGAGCTGACTCTCTCCGGACCGCAGCCCTAGACCGGACCACAGCCCTAGAAGAGGCTCGACGCTTGATCTGGATCAAGCGTGCGGCGTGAGAGCAGGGGCTAGTTCGCCTCAGCATGCGCGGCATGACTGAAGGCGCGTCCGTGAAAACACTCCGTCAGATATTCTCTGGAGACGAGATCATCCAGCTTTTGATCCGGCTCGGATTGCTCGGGCTGCTGCTCGTCTGGGCGCTCCTCCTGGTCCGTCCATTCATCCCCATATTGGCCTGGAGTGTCGTGCTTGCTGCTGCGCTGAACCCGGTTTTTCGGCGCCTCAGCGACATTCTCGGTGGGCGGCCGAAGCTTGCGGCGACGATTCTCACGCTCGTCAACCTGGCTGTGGTGATCGGACCGGCGACCTGGCTGGGCATGGGCGCGGTCGACGGGATCACCGATCTTGCCGCCCAGGTGACGGCCGGTGAATTGCATGTGCCTTCGCCGCCGCAGTCGCTCAAGGAGTGGCCAGTCATCGGGCCTCAGCTCTTCGATCTCTGGGATCAGGCGACGACCAACCTCCGGTCGCTCTTGCGCGCGGTCGTGCCCTATTTGAAGCCATTCGCGACCACCTTGCTTGGGTTTGCCGGCAATGCCGGTGTGGGAACGGTCAAGTTTCTGCTGTCGGTGGCGGTGGCCGGCGTGCTGTTTCCGTATGGACCTCAGCTCGTGGCCGCAGGGCGCAGCTTTCTGTCGCGCATCGTGCCGGACCAAAGCGAGCATTTTCTGGACTTGGCGGGAGCCACGATCCGTGCGGTGGCTCAAGGCGTGATCGGCGTTGCTATCATCCAAGCCTTGCTGGCGGGAATAGGTTTCAAGCTCGCCGGCATCGCCAGCGCGGGCCTTCTTGCCTTCGTGGTGCTGTTGCTGTCGATCGTGCAGATCGGCGGGACCATCGTCATCCTGCCGGTTATCATCTGGATCTGGACCGACAAGGAATTTCCGATCGCGCTCCTGCTGACGGTGTTTCTCGTGATCGTGTCGGTGCTCGACAATATCCTGAAACCGCTTGTCATGGGCCGCGGCCTGACCACGCCGGCGCTCGTGATCCTGATCGGGGTGATCGGAGGAACCCTCTTCCATGGGATCATCGGCCTCTTCATCGGACCTATCATTCTATCTGTGGTCTGGGAGCTGACGGTGGCCTGGATTCGTACCGAACGTGCTGTGCCGGCGAAACTGGCGATCGAGCGTTGACGCATATCAATTCGACTGAGCCTTTCAGGCAAAGCGATACGACAACGAGGTCGGAACGTGGTGGAAATATCTGGCCCGCCTGGTCCCCTTGCTGTGGCCGCCGGTATTGATGCAGGACTTCGGCATGCTCCAACGAGTGCGACGTGAGCGCCATGGATACCATTCTTGTCATCAATGCCGGCTCTTCCCACCTCAGATTCCGTATTTATTCGGTCGAAGGAGAAGGAAGCCTACGGCAGCAGATCAAGGGGCGGATCGACGGGATCGGACGTTGCCCGCGACTGCAGGCGAGCAGTGCCGGTGGCGATCCGCTTGCCAATCGCGCCTATCCGATCGAAGCAGTGCGGGATATTCCGGCCGCACTGAACATTGCAGGCGCCTGGTTGCGGGATGAGCTTCATATCAGCCCCATCGCTGTCGGGCACCGCGTCGTTCACGGCGGTGCGGAGCATGACCGGCCGGTCCTGATTGATCAGGGGATGCTGGCTCGCCTGGAAGGACTGACGGCGTTGGCGCCGCTTCATCTACCGCACAATCTGGCGCCCATTCGAGCGATCCTGGCTGACTTCCCGACGCTTCCGCAGGTCGCCTGCTTCGAGACCGCATTTCATCGAACACATGCTGCGGTGGCCGACCACGACGCGATCCCTCGTGGGCTTCATGCAGAGGGCGTACCGCGCTATGGATTTCATGGCCTTTCCTACGAATACATCGCGAAGACCTTGCTGAGGGTTGCGCCGGAAATCGCGATGGGACGCGTGATCGTCGCGCATCTCGAGAGCGGGGCATCAATGTGCGCGCTCGATGGAGGGCGGAGCGTCGAAAGCACCATGGGCTTCACCGCGATTGACGAACTGCCGATGGAAGCGCGACCAGGGCAGATCGACGCGGGAGTTGTGCTTTATCTCATTTCGGAGAAGGGAATGGCAGCATCCAGAGTGCAGGAGCTTCTCCAGGGAGATTGCGGGCTGAACGGCCTCTCGGGCCTCAGCTGCGATATGCGTCAGCTCGAGGCAAGTAAAGACGTCAACGCGAAATTTGCGATCGACTATTTCGTTCACTGGGTCAGCCTTAACGCTGGTATGCTCGCAGCTGCGTTGCAGGGGCTCGATGCGTTCGTCTTCACCGCCGGGATCGGCGAAAGCTCCGCGTCGATCCGTTTGCGCGTGGCGGAGCGGCTCGCATGGCTCGGTGTCAAGCTTGATGTGGCGCAGAACGCGCGGCAATCGCAGTTGATATCGTCTGCCGCGAGCCGCATTCCGGTTTACGTCTTGCCGTCCGACGTGGATCTTATGATCGCGAGACACACGTTGGCGCTGCTAATGAACAGCGGCTCGACAGCATCAAAGGGGGCGTCGTGATCGGTTCCCCTTGATCGGGGTTGCGGTCAAGCGTCAACGGGGTCCCGTGGTCGGCGCTTGCGGGATCGGACGGCTTCTTCGATGTCGGCACCAGGAGTGCGTATTGGCGGTTCAATTCCTGCTCGGTACCTTGATCAGCGTGATCAACATCATGATTCACGCGCTGGTGACCGTTGCGGCCATCGACATCGCCCGTACCGCCGGATTGAAGCATACGGCGCGGCCCCGGTCGCACCTGATGGCCGTGATGGTCATCACTGCTGTCATTTTGATGGTCGCGCACGTCGTCGAGGTTCTCATTTGGGCGCTCGCCTATGCGGCGGTCGGCGCGGCGCCTCCGGGAAGCGATCTGCTATATTTCACCTTCGTGAACTACACCACGCTCGGCTATGGGGACATCACGCCCGTGGCGGGCTGGCGGCTGACCGGACCTATGACCGCCATGAACGGCATCCTGATGTTTGGTTGGTCGACCGCGGTTCTTTTCGAGGTCCTGCGCAAGACGGTTGAACATCTCGCGGCGATTGCGGCGCCTAAGTCTAGTTCTGGAGATCGAGGCTAGCGAGCTTCAGCCGGTCCAGCAGCACGATCTGGCGCTGGGTATTTCCGACGAAGCCGAGGATACCAAGTTCATGCAACCGCGATAATGCGCGGGAGACGGTTTCCAGCGTTAATCCGAGATAGTCGGCGATATCGCGCCGCGACATCGGCAGCGCCATGATCCCGGCGGCTGTCAGCCGCTTGTCCATCTCGATCAGGAAGGCTGCGACCCGCTCCAGCGACGTCTTGCGGCCGAGCAGCAGCATGTGGTCTTCCGCATGCTGAAGGTTGGTCGTGGTCATGCTCAGCAGGTTGCGAGCCACCACGGCGTCGTCCTGCGCGACCAGCTCGAGACTTTGGCGCCTCACCAGGCGAACCGTGGTATCGACGATCGCTTCCGTCGTGAACCTGTGCGCACTGCCGTTTTCCAGCCCGAAGATATCGCCCGCAAGATGAAATGCGCCGATCTGGCGGCGGCCGTCCGACAGCAGCTTGTAGCTCCGCACAGCGCCGTTCTTCACCTGATAGACGTACTCTGCGGGCTCCTTTTCGCCGTAGACTTCGGAGCCCTTCTTATAGGTAAACTCGTTTAAACTGATGATCGGGTTTGAATCGGTGTTTAACCCTAGCTCGCGGAGCGAATGAAGCCGCGAGGAGGCGTCGGCAGCGGTGCGAACGAACATGGCCAACTCCCGAACTGATGGTGACGCGGTATTTCCATCGCGGGAATAAGGAGCCGCCGAAAATCCGCTTCCCGCGAAGGTTGTTTAGGCGATAATTGGGGTTTTCAACCATTGTCTGTAGGTGCATTGTACCAAGGTACAGGAGGGGTTCGATGCGCTGACTGAGAACCCGTCAGAGTGTCTGTCAGATGGTGCGGCAATATGCCGAAAACGGACGCTTCGTTCCCGATTGCAGCATCCCAATTGGGCTGCTTTGCTTAGGCATCAACGGCACGTCTGGTCTTTCTGCATTTGAAGTACCCATCGAGGGGAAAAAACTTGTCCGGCTTCGTATATGTCGTGGACGACGACGCATCCTTTCGGATGGCGATTCAGCGTCGGCTCAAACTGGCTGGGTATGAAGTTGTGACCTACGCGTCTGCCCAGCAGCTGCTGGATGATCCGCCAGGGGCCGACCATCCGGGATGTATCTTGCTCGATGTGCAGCTTCCGGGCCTGAGCGGGCCGGAGTTGCAAGCCTCGCTCGTCCAATGCCATTCGCCGCTGCCCATCGTCTTTCTGACCGGGCATGCGGATACCGCGACAACGGTCCGTGCGATCAAGGCCGGCGCGGAGGATTTTCTGACCAAACCGGTGTCGTCGGAACAGTTGATCGATGCGATTGAGCGGGCAATGGCTCAACAGGAGGTGGCGCGGAGCCAACAGAGCAAGCTCGATCCGCTTCGTTCTCGCTTGAGGTCTCTATCGCGACGCGAGCGACAGGTCTTCGACCTCATCGTGCGCGGGAAGATCAACAAGCAGATCGCCTACGAGCTTGGAACGACCGAACGAACGGTGAAGGCGCACCGCCACCAAGTGATGACAAAGATGCAGGTACTATCGTTTGCCGAACTGGTGTCCGCTGCCGAGCGGCTCGGCCTTCTGGATTCGGCAAAGGTGTGACGCAGGCCGGTTTTCGTGCGCTTCGTCAGGTCTGCGATCAGACCTGTACGATGGGACAATATGAAATGTTATTGACATAATTCGCCCTGGGCCGCCTACATACCGGCGTCGTTAGCCGTCGGATTAGCGCAGGAACCTTTGCCGCGTAGCGTCGTTGCGACGCGAGTGCCAGGTTTCCAATCAGAAAGACGGGCCCATTGTTTGCACGTAAGCCGATTTACGTCGTGGATGATGATTTATCAATGCGCCGGAGCTTGGAGCGGCTGCTTCGAAAGCACGGCTTTGATGCTGTTGCCTTTGATTCCGCCGCTGCGCTGCTTCGTTATGGCTGCATCGAAGAGGCGTGCTGCATCGTTCTGGATATCAATCTGAACGGAGAGTCGGGTATCTCACTCCGCGGCAGGCTCGCGAGCGAGTGTGCCAGTGTCCCGATCATCTATATTACCGGCAACGACTGCCAGGCAAATCAGGCTGCCGCGATTCAGTCCGGGTGCGCCGCCTATCTGGCCAAGCCCTTTGCAGCAAGCGCACTCATCGACTCCATTGAACGCGCCTGCGCCGAGCATGGCTGAAGCCGCCGCTGCTCACTCCTCGATGTCCTGCTCCAGAGTCTGTGCGGGCGCGCCGTTGTGAGCCGAGCCGAACTGTGCCAGCGGCAACGATGTCGTCAGAGACAGAAGGTTGGAATCGGTGACCTCGAGCACCAGAGTCTTGCCGGCTTCCATGTCCTCGATGAACCTGGGATCGGCGGCGTCTGCGGCGATACAGGTATTGGTCAGGCACCAGGTGTAGGGCAATGATCTGGAATTTCCCTGATCGACGGTCAGCTTGGCAGGCCGTTGCAGATACATCCCGACGGGGACAAACACTTGCAGCCGGGCAGTGCGGTCGCCGTCGCGCTCGATCAGGTCCACGCGCACCGCCATCTGGCCCGTTGCAAACTTGCCGGTGATCGAGGTCCGACACAGCGTCGGCGCACCGCCGGGCTTGACGCAAAGCTTCCGCCACTCGCCATAGGTGATGTCCTTGGCTTCGCGCTGTCCGCGAGGCGCGATTTCGGCGGACTTTGCCTCTGGAGCCGGCTTGGGCGCGACTGCATTCTGCGCCGAAGCTGGTCCGGCAAGAGCCGCCGCGAACAACATCGATAGCCAGACGAGCGTACCGCCCGGCGAAGGTATTGATGTTGCGTCAATCATGTTCTACCTCCACGCCAGCCTCTGCGGCTATTTCTGCGCGTCAAGAAATCGTTCGACGAGCGGTGACCACATCGGGATCGTGTCGGGCGAGCCGATGAAGAAATGTCCTTCGCCGCCGAAGGGCGGCATCAGATGATATTCGGCCCTGCCGCCGGCCGCGGTGAAGGCCTCATGCATGCGCTTCGATAGGGCAGGGCCGAAGAACGTGTCGTTCTCGATATAGAACCACAGCATTGGCACCCGCGACGTCCGGCCGAAATCGGCGGTCGCTTCGACCAGCTTGTCCGGTGCGCAATTGTTATTGGGTTTGCCATCGACGCGGCCGCCGCGTCCTGCGGCGAAGGTGATGATCGCCTTGACCTGCGGAGGGTTTGCGCTCGAGAGCGCAATGGAAGCCCAGCCGCCTGCGGACTGTCCGATGACGATCACGTCCTTCGGCAGAACGCGCTTCTCGGCCACCATGTAGTCGATGATCCAGAGATCGACTTGTGCCACCGCACGCCCGGCGTCGTGGAAGTTCGGATTGGTGCAGCTTCCGACCTTGGAGAAGAAGGGCCCGTAAAGACCGTGCTCGGGAATATCGATGGCGGCCGCGCCGTAGCCGGTTCCGACCGGCGCTACGACGAAATAGCCGCGGCTGGCGAACCACTTCGCGGCATTGCGGAATTCCACCAGCGGGAAAAAGCTTCGGTCGACCGCTTTGAGCGACACGCCATGGTTCATGATCGCCAGCGGGAAGGGGCCGTCGCCGACCGGCCGCACCACATAGGCGAACATCGGCAGCGGGAGCGGCAGGGCCCAGACCTCTTCCTGGATCCGAGCATTGTCGTCGGCGCGTACAGGGGCAAGAAAGCAGGCCAAGATGCTCAGCGCTCCTGCCAGATAGGTCGCTGTTGAAGCATGGCGGAGATTCACGCGCGCCTCCTTCAACCGGCGAAAGTGCTGGCCACGATGATCGGTCCAAGCACGGTCAGGACGACGTTGCCAACAGCGTAAGGCACGGCCACGCCGAGCACCGGCGTCTGGCTTTCTGCAACTTCGCAGGCCCCGGTCACCGCGGCGTCGACAGTCATGGCGCCGGCCAGCGCGCCGCAAATGATGACCGGGTTCATGCGGAGCACGCGATGGGCAAACAGGGTCGTCACGATCAGCGGTACCAGCGTGACGACCAGGCCCATGCCGACCAGCAGCATGCCGTGCGACTGGATCGCGACCCAGGCCGCATGGCCGTTCCCGAGCCCGATCGCGGCGATGAAGCCGCCAAGACCGAGATCGCTCAGCGTCTGCTGCGCTGCAGGCGGCATCGCGCCCATCGTCGGCCGCCGCGAGCGCAGCCAGCCGCAGAAAAGTCCCGCTATCAAGGCACCGCCGCCGCCGCCCAGAGTCAGAGGCACTGAACCGATCTTGACGCTCGCGAGGCCGGCGAGCAGACCTATGGCAATGCCTGCGGCAAGGAATGCGATGTCGGTGCGGTCTTCGGAGCTCAGGATCTGTCCAACCTGCGAGGCGGCGCGCTCGATGTTGCGGGTGCTGCCGACCAGCGTCATGACATCACCGACATAGACGCGGGTGTCCGCACTCAACGGGACCTCGCGTCCCATCCGCGTCAGGGTGCGCAGGAACACGCCGCGCGCGGCGTCGCCGACGCGTTCAGCCATGTCCTTGACGGAGCGGCCATGGAGCTTGCGATTGTCGACGAGGACGTCGACCACGTTGCCTGGAAGAGCCTTCAGGATCTCGTCGGCGTCGATTTCTGTGCCAACAATCGGCTTTGCAGCGACAATGGCGGCGGTGCGGCCTGCGATAACGATGTCGTCGTTCGCTTCAAGAACGGTGTCGCGATGCGGTTCGACGTCAGCGCCCTGGCGCACGATCCGCTCGATCACGCTGCGGCTGCCGATCTGGTCTTCGACGGCGCCGACGGTCCGGCCCGCCGCTGCCGACACCCGGTACGCGCGCGCCTGGAACTTTCGATAATGCAGATTTTCGGTCTGTGGCGGGTTGCCACCCGACAGCTCCGCCTCGAGCTTTGCAGCTTCCGCTTTCAAATCGATCCGCATCAATTTCGGCGCGACGAACGGCACGTACAGGAGCGTGAGGATATAGCCGAGCACGTAGGTGACGGCGTACCCGGCGGCGATATTGGCGTCCTGCTGCTGCAGCACCTCTTTGGCCAGTCCGAGCTGGGATAGTGCCCCAGACGCGGTGCCGATGACCGACGACTGTGTCAGGGCTCCCGCAGCAAGACCGGAAGCGGTGCCGGGACCGAGCGCGAATACATGGGCGAATATGAGAACGATGACGAGGCCGGTGCCACCAAGCACGAGCGCGAGGGCGACCTGAGCCAGGGTCCGGATGCTCAGCGAGGCAAAGAACTCGGGCCCCGACCGGTAGCCGATCGTGAACACGAACAGGCTGAAGAGAATGACCCTCAACAGGGAGGGAAACGTGAAGGTGCCGAGCTGCCCGATCAGGACGGCAACGATGAGCGTGCACGCGGTGGTACCGATCGAAAAACCGTGAATCCGGACGCGGCCAAGAATGGTGCCGAGCGCGACCGACAGCAGCAGAAAGATTTCCGGCGCGGCGGAGATGATCCATCTGACCGTGCTCATGGTGCAGGCCCTCCAGCGATTTGCGCTAAATCTGGTTCGTCAAATCCGGCGATGCTTGATTCAGATCAACCCCTGCCGGGGTTAAGCCGCTCCCTGTTGAGCCGCAGGACTTGACGTGGGGACATGAGCACGATGGATACCGCCGTTGCTTCGTCGATACGCCGCGACGAAACGGTGCCAATCGCGCTGCTGCTGGCCTTCGCGGGCGGCTATCTCGACGCCTATACGTGGATCATCCACGGCGTGATGGCCAATGCCCAGACGGCAAATCTCGTGCTGCTGTGGGTCTATGGCTCGATCGGCGACTGGACGAAAGCGCTCCACTTCGTCCCACCGATCCTTGCGTTCGCGGTTGGTATCGTCGTCGCGTCATGGCTGCGCCGGGTAACCGGAAAGCGCGCTAGCGCGATCAGCACGCTGATCGAAATCCTCCTGCTGGTCGCTATCGCCGTCCTACACAATCGCTTGCCGGATCTTGCGGGAACGCTTGGCATTTCATTCGTCGCCGCCGTGCAGAGCGCCGTCTTCACGAGGGTGGAGGGCGTGGTCTACAGCTCCGTCATGATCACGGGTAACATGCGGCAGGCAATTGAAGGCCTGTTCACTGCGGCCGCTGGCGATGGGGCGCTCCGTCCCCCCGGCATTTTTGCCACCCTATGTGTCTCCTTTGGTCTCGGGGCGGCTGTGGGCGCCTTCGCGACCAAGCAAATCCCGAATCTGGCGCTCGGTCTCCCCGTGATCGCACTGCTGGTCGTGCTGTTGCTCTGCGAAGCCTCAAGCGAGGAGGGCAGGCTCTGATGTCTTCCGGGTGGAAATGGCACTGGATCTTCCTGTTTCCGCCCGCAACCTGGCTGGCGCAGTATCACCGCGCCTGGCTGCGTTCGGACGCCATCGCCGGCATCACGCTTGCGGCTTACGCCATTCCGGTGTCGCTGGCCTATGCCACGCTGGCGGGCCTACCGCCCCAAATCGGCATCTACGGCTACATGCTCGGAGGCATCGGCTACGCGTTGCTCGGGTCGTCGCGCCAGCTTGCAATTGGTCCGACTTCCGCGATCTCACTGATGATTGCGGCCACTGTCGGAGCACTTGCCGGCGGAGACGCGGCGAAATACGCCGAGATCGCGAGCCTGGCCGCATGCGCAGTGGCGCTGCTTTGTCTGATTGCCTGGTTGTTCAAGCTCAGCGTTCTCGTCCGCCTGGTGAGCGACAGTATCCTGGTCGGCTTCAAGGCCGGCGCGGGACTTACCATCGTGATGAGCCAGTTGCCGAGCCTGTTCGGCGTCCCCGGAGGCGGTCACAATTTCTTCGACCGCGCCATCAAGCTCGCCGGCCAGCTCGGCGGCATCAATTGGCTGGTTCTGGCGATCGGAGCCATTGCGCTCTTGTTCCTGCTGGTGGGAGAACGGCGGCTGCCGGGAAGGCCGGTCGGGCTCACGATCATGGCGTTGTCGATCATGCTGGCGACACTGCTTGGTTTTCCGTCGCTTGGCGTGCCGGTGACCGGCAAAATTCCGGAGGGATTGCCGGCGTTTGGATTACCCAGCTTTGGTCTATTGGAGCCGGACGAACTGTTCCCGCTGGCTGCGGGATGCGTGCTGCTGGCCTATATCGAAGGCGTCTCCGCCGCCCGCAGCTTTGCTGCCAAGCACGGCTATACCCTCGATGTCCGGCAGGAGTTCTTGGGGCTCGGCGCGGCGAACCTCGTCACCGCGTTCGGCCACGGCTATCCCGTGGCCGGCGGGTTGTCGCAATCTGCCGTCAACGACAATGCCGGAGCGCGCACGCCGCTGGCCCTGGTGATCTGCTCGGCGACGCTCGCGCTATGCCTGCTGTTCTTCACGGGGCTCTTGACGAATCTGCCCAAGGCAGTACTTGCCGCAATCGTTTTTGCGGCCGTCTACAGGCTGGTGGACATCCGAGCGCTGGTGCGGATGTGGCAAGTCAGCCGCATCGACTTCTATGCTGCGGCAATCGCGTTGGTGTCGGTGCTGCTCCTGGGGATATTACAAGGCGTCCTGCTCGCGGCTGTCGCATCGATCGTGCTGCTGCTGGCGCGGGCCTCGCGTCCGAATGTCGCATTCCTCGGCCGGCTGCCCGGCACCGGCCGTTATTCCGACAATGCGAGGCATGAAGGCGTCGAGCCCCTGGTCGGCATCATCGCGTTTCGACCCGAAGCCTCGCTGCTCTACATCAATGCTGAAACGATCCTGGAAACAGTGTTAGGCACCTTGCCGCTATCGGTCGGCGTCAAGCTGGTTGTCTGCGATCTGTCGGCATCGCCCTACATCGATCTGGCCGGCGCGCGCATGTTGCATGATCTCTATGACGAACTCGCCTCCCGAAATATCACCTTCCGCATCGTTGGCGCGCACGCGCAATTGCGCGATCTTCTGCGGGCTGAAGGACTGGCGGAAAAGACTGACAGCGGGGCGTGGCTTCGTTCGGTCGGCAGCGTACTCGGGGAAAGCATGGCCGGACAATCATCTGATCCCAATCCATAGGATCCGCCCGACTTATTGGCGGTCGTCTCTGATGCGATCTCACCATCGTCCTCGATCCGTCACGCGGCAGCGCCTTGGACGATGTCGCACCGCAAATTACTCCAGGTCTCTTCAAGAGGCGCGACCCTTGACTTGGATCAATGGACCGAGGTGCGCGGGCATCACGATCTCCGGCGGAGACGTCGCAAAAAGATCCGGAGAGAGACATGCCCAAGGACGCCAAGGCTGCAGAAAAGCGCATCGATCAGTTCATTTCCGGGCCCGGCGGACGGGCGGATGATTGGCGCGATCTGGTGGAGGCAGCGAAGGCATGGGCGCGCGGCGGTGACCGCACGAAGTACGATGCGGCGCTGGCGGATCTCTCCGTGATAGAGGAGTTTCACGGCTATCCGGGGCTGCAGTTGATGGCGGCTTTGCGGGAAGCGGCCTCGGCCGGGGATGCGGCGGGTTCACTTGCTCTCGCGACGCGCATCACGCAGGCGTTGATGACGAGATCTTTCCGCCAGCTTGCCGGCGACTGGAATGCCAAGGACGACGGCAACGGTGATGCGCCCGAGCTTGTGCCGTCAACTTTCGGATCGCATGAGGGCCATCGACCCTATTTCGAGACACTGATCGTCACCGGCCTTTCGTCCAACCATTGGCCGGCGCTCGCCGCCGAATGGCGCAAGTTGCGCCGTCCGGTCGATTCTTTCGTCTATGAGCCGGTGATCGTCGGTAGTCTTGAAGACGCCTTCTGCGCGACGATGCTCAACCCCAATATCGCCGCCGTCGTCATCAACGAAGGGTTCGGCCTGCGCTCGCGCCACGATGCGCCGATACTCCGCACCATGACCGCCGCCGCGGGCATCAATGACGAGGCGGACGCGTCCGCGCTCCGGCTGGCGCACGTCATCAAGCGGGTACGTCCCGAGCTCGACATCTACCTGATGTCGAATCGCGACGTGGAGGCAATGGCGGGGAACCCCGAAGCCAATGTGGTTCGGCGGATATTTTACTCCATCGAAGAGCTCCTCGAGCTGCATCTCTCCATCCTCGAAGGGATCCAGGATCGCTTCGACACACCGTTCTTCGACAATCTCAAGAAATACGCGCAACGCCCGATCGGGACGTTTCATGCGCTACCGATCGCTCGCGGCAAATCTGTCTTCAGGTCGGACTGGATCCGCGATATGGGCGAATTCTACGGGCTGAACCTGTTCCTGGCCGAGAGCAGCGCGACCACCGGCGGTCTCGACAGTTTGCTGGAGCCGACGGGCACCATCAAGAGAGCGCAAGATAAGGCGGCACGCGCGCTCGGCGCCGATCGCGTGTTCTTCGTGACCAACGGCACCTCGACATCCAACAAGATGGCGGTGCAGGCGCTGCTCGGGCCAGGCGACATCGCGATCGTGGATCGTAACTGCCACAAGTCGCACCATTACGGCATGGTTCTGGCCGGTGCTCAGCCCATCTACGTCGAAGCGTTCCCGATGACCGAATATTCGATGTATGGCGCGGTGCCGCTGAAGACCATCAAGCAGGCCCTGCTGAATGCCAGAGCCGACGGCCGCCTGGACCGCGTCAAGATGCTTGACCTGACCAACTGCACCTTCGACGGCCACATCTACAACACCCGCCGGGTGATGGAGGAATGTCTCGCGATCAAGCCGGATTTGATCTTCCTGTGGGACGAAGCCTGGTTCGGCTTCGCGCGCTTCTCTCCGTTCCTGCGGCGACGGACCGCGATGGGCGCCGCCAACGAGATCGAGACCTGGATGCATGATCCGAAATCGGTCGCGGCTTACGAGAAGCAGCAGGCCGACCTCGGCAAGACCCCCTCGGACGAGGTGCTGCTCAAGACTCGTCTGATCCCGGATCCGCGTCAGATCCGCCTGCGCGTCTACCAGACCAACTCGACCCACAAGTCGATGTCGGCGATCCGGCAGGGCTCGATGCTGTCGGTCAAGGACGTCGAATTCCACACCGTCGAGCAGCAGTTCAAGGAGGCGGTGTTCACGCACGCGTCGACCAGCCCGAACCAGCAGCTCATCGCCAGCCTCGATGTCTCGCGGCGCCAGATGGAGCTTGAGGGCTACGGTCTCGTCGCCAACGCGATCGAAATTGCGTTCGCGATCCGCAAAGCGGTCAACAGCAATCCGCTGATCTCGAAATACTTCCGGATTCTCGGTGCGGACGCGATGGTGCCGGCGCAATATCGCCAGAGCGGCTTCACCGACTATCTCGCAACAGGCATGAACTGGGCGAGCGTCCTGAAGAGCCTGGACGACGACGAGTTCTGCCTCGACCCGACCCGGATGACGTTGGTCTGCGGCACCGCCGGCTACGACGGTACGCAGTTCAAGGGCATCCTGGCCAACGACTACAACATCCAGATCAACAAGACATCGCGCAATTCTGTGTTGTTCCAGTCCAACATCAACAATACCCGCAGCGACGTCGCGCATCTGGTGAGGGTGCTGGCCGAGATCGCGGGAGAGGTCGACCGCGGGTTGGTTCAGGGCGGCGCCAATGCGAAGAAGACCTTCGAGGCGCGCGTCAAGAGCCTGATGACCGATGTGCCCGACTTGCCGAACTTCTCGCAGTTCCACGACAGTTTCCGTGGCGATGCCGGCACCAGGACCAACGAGGGCGACATTCGTAGCGGCTTCTACTCGGCCTATGACGCAGCGGGATGCGAATATATCCGGCTCGGCGATTCCGAGATCGACCGTCGTCTCAAGGCCGGTCCCGACCTCGTCTCCGCCAGTTTCGTGATCCCGTATCCGCCGGGCTTCCCGATCATGGTGCCGGGGCAGGTCATCACCCAGGAAACCATCGACTTCATGCGCAAGCTCGATGTGAAGGAAATCCACGGCTACGACGCCAAGGAAGGGCTGAAGCTCGTACGTGCCGAAGCCCTGGCGAAGATTGGGCGGCCCAAGCCCGGCGCCGCGCCGAAGCTGAAGGCGGCATCGTAATAAAGGGGACGGATATGCAGAGCTTTTTCACGTTCTTGCAGCAGAACCCGTTTCTGTTGCTGTTCTTCGTCGTTGGGCTCGCCGTCTGGATCGGCCGGGCCAGCATCAAGGGTTACGGCCTCGGCATGGTCGCCGGCGCCATCGTGGTGGGCGCAGCCCTTTCGGTTTGGGCGTCGGTCTACGGCGTGAAGCTTGAGCTGAACGCGTTCGCCAAGAGCCTGTTCTACTATTTGTTCATGTATGGCGTCGGCTTACGTGTGGGACCGTCCTTCATCAACAGCCTGAAGGGCGATGGTCTCAAGTTCTGCATCCTGGCGCTGGTGTCGAGCGTTCTCGGTCTTGCGCTTGTCGTTATGCTTTCGAAGCTCTTTGCGCTGCCGATCGGCGCTGCCGGCGGCATGCTGGCGGGATCGCAGACCATGTCGGCCGCGATTGGCTCGGCTGAGCAGGCGATCACCTCGGGCGTCGTGAAGCTTCCCGAAGGCATGAAGCCCGAAGACGCGTCGGGCATGATCGCGCTGTCCTACGGCATCACTTATATCTGGGGCACCGTTGGCATCATCCTAATCTGCAAATATCTGCCGCGCTGGTGGGGCGTCGACGCCAAGGCCGCAGCCAAGCAGTACGAGCAGGAGTTTGGCGTCAAGGACCTCGAGGGTGGTGGCCTGACCGGTTACCGGCAGTTCGGCCTGCGTGCCTACCGGCTCGATAATCCGGCCCAGGTCGGCATGAGCATTGCCAAATTCCGCACGATGAATCCCGAATACCGCATCGTCAATGTGGCGCGCCGAGGAGAACCGCTGGGTGCCGACCCCGAACTCGTTCTGCAAAAGGGCGACGTCGTCGCGCTCGGCGGCTCGACCGAGCATCTCACCGACAAGATGGGCCTGCTCGGTCCGGAGGTTGCCGACGCCAAGGCACTCGGTATTCCCATGGATCAGGCAGACATCCTCGTCACCAACAAGGAGATGGCCGGACGGACCTTTGAATCCTTCCGCGATACGGCCATCGCCGGCCAGCTGCAGGTCACCAAGGTGGAACGTGGCGGCGTGCAGATTCCGGCCGGTCTCAAGACCGAGTTGCAGCGGATGGACATCGTCTCGGTGGTCGGCATCAAGTCGGCTGTCAACGAGCTCGGCGACATGTGGGGACGCATTGCGCGGACCAACACCTCGACCGATCTGTTGACGCTCGCCTCAGGCATGATCATCGGCTTCCTGATCGGCATGATCGAATTTCCGGCCTTCGGCGCCAAGATCGGCCTCGGCAATGCCGGCGGTCTGTTGCTGTCCGGCGTGATCGTCTCATCGCTGGTCTCGCGACTGCGCTTCTTCGGCAATACGCCGAACGCGGCGCGCAACGTGCTGGAGGATCTCGGCCTCGTGGTCTTCGTCGCCATCGTCGGCATCAATGCCGGCGCCGGGTTGTTGGCGCAGCTCACGGGTGCGGTCGCGTTGAAGATCTTCGTCGCCGGCTTCATTGCCTGCACGATTCCGCCGTTCATCGTCTGGGCGATCGGCTTCCACGTCTTCAAGATCAACCCGGCCGTGTTGATGGGCGGCGTTGCCGGTGCGCGATCTCACTCCGGGCCGTGCCGTGAGGCCGCGGTGGAAATCCAGAGCTCCGTGCCCTGGATTGGGTTCCCGGTCGGGTACGCGGTGTCCGGCATTCTGCTCACCGTGTTCGGCTACTTCGCAATGATCCTGGCTCAATAGCTCGGCGTCACAACCAGAGGAAATAAGACTCATGAGAAAAGTCGCTATCTATGCCGCCCTGGTCGCTTCGCTGGCAGGCGTCGCCGGCTTCAGCACGCCGTCGCGGGCAGAGACCGGCCAGGTCGCCGTTGTCTTCACCAAGGGCGGTTTCATCGTTGGCGTCGGTGGCGGCGAGGGCGTTCTGCTGTATCGCGGCCACAAATATCCCTTCACCGTCTCGGGTATGAGCGTCGGCTTCACGATCGGCGCTTCGACCACCAAGCTGGTCGGTCGCGCCCTCAACCTGAGGGGGCCGGAGTCGATCGAAGGCTCCTACGCTGTCGGCGGTGCGGGCGGTGCTATCGCTGCCGGCGCAGGTGCCGTTCAGCTCCAAAACGGCAACGGCGTGATTCTGCAGCTTAGCGGACCGAAGGTCGGTGCGGAGCTGTCGGCCGCTGTGGGGGGCGTGACGATAGCTTTGAAGCGGTAGAGCGGCACTCGCGCCGCTCTAGCTGAATGACGGCTGCTTCTCTCATGCACGTAAGTCAGGGAAGCGGCGGCAAATCAGCGCCAGGTTCGGATGCCAGCCGCGTTTCGCGAGGCATCGTCGAAAAGCGGATCACGGTACCCATATCGAGGGAGGACATGCCATGCTTCGTTATCTTCTGGCTCTTGTTGCGGCCGTCGTTCTTCTCACGGCAATGCTCATTCCCGATGATGCCTATGCCCGCCGCGGAGGTGGCGGTGGTGGCTATCGCGGAGGTGGAGGGGGCATGCGCGCCGGAGGTTTTCATGGCGGTGGCTATCGTGGCGGCGCCGTTCACGCGGGGCGGATCCATGGCGGAGGCGGACGCCATTACGCAGGAGGTCCGCGGCCAAGCCATCCCATCGCCGGTCGTCCGGGTCGCCCCGGTTACCCCGTTGCGGGCCGTCCCGGCCGTCCCGTCGCCGGTTATCCCGGAGGCTATCCGCGATATGGCTATCGAGGCGCGGCTTACGGCGCTGCTGCCGTCGGTGCGGCCGCCGCGGGCGCCTACGGATACTACAACAACAACAACGGTTGTTATCAGGACACGTACGGCAACTGGGTCTGTCCCAACCAGTACCCGTATTGAAAGAATGCGCTGCTGACGGACCCAGCGGACCGTCAGCAGCGCGGTCAAGGATCAGACCGCACCGGCAGTGCGTTCGATCACCTCGTCAATAACGTTCGGCGACGAAGTTCATCCCGCGCAGGACCGCTTGGTCATTGTAGCGTCCTTTGTCGGAGCGCTTCGGCAGCTTCACCTTGTCCTTCTTGATCCGCTTGTGCGGGATAGCCTCCAGGATGTGCGCGATACAGTTCAGCCGCGCCCGCCGCTTGTCATCGGAACGAATGATGTACCAAGGCGCGTCCTTCGTGTTCGTTTTCTTGAGCATCAGGTCGCGCGCGCGCGAATAATCATACCAGCGCTTGAAGGATTCGAGGTCCATCGGGCTCAGCTTCCATTGCCGCACCGGATCGTCGATGCGGGCGTTGAAGCGGCGCTCCTGCTCCTCCATCCCGACCTCGAGCCAGATCTTGATCAGGATGATGCCGCCGTCGATGGCGTACTTTTCCATCTGCGGGCAGAGCGACAGGAAACGATCGTGCTCGGCGGGCGAGCAGAATCCCATGACATATTCGACGCCGGCGCGATTGTACCAGCTGCGGTCGAAGATCACGATCTCGCCCCCGGCCGGAAACTGCTTCATGTAGCGCTGGAAGAAAAGCTGGGTCTTTTCGCGATCCGATGGCGCAGGCAGCGCCACCACGCGAAACACGCGCGGGCTGACCTTTTCTGTGATCGCCTTGATCGTGCCGCCCTTGCCGGCCGCGTCGCGGCCTTCGAACAGGACGATGACTCGAAGCTTGTTTTCCCTCACATAATCCTGGAGATGGCAAAGCTCGATCTGGAGCTTTTCGAGCTCCTTCTCGTAGTCCTTGCGCTTCATCCGCTCTGAGGCTTCGTCCTTTGCCATGCCGCTCCGCCTTCTCTTAACTCGGCCGAAACGTGATCAGTCGCCCCAGGAAATGATGACGCCGATGTCGCCGGGCACGCCGCCAGGAAAATCGATGACCTGATAGCCGATGCGATAGCCGCGAGGCTTGAGGTATTCGGTCCAGAGTTCGAAGATCTCTTTTGGAATTCCGGTCAGCGTTTTCTCCCAGCCCGCCTCCATCTGGTTGATTGCGCGGCCCTTGTCGGTGCACAGGGTGTTCGGGAAGCGATAGACCTGCACTTCGGTCAGGCCGTTGCGAACCGCGCGCTGGATGATGGTCGAGGCGAGCTTGATTTTCTCCTCCTCGGATTTGCCGGACGGTTTGCTCAGCCGTTCGATCAGAGCGCGTTTCTCGGCTTCGGCCGCGGCGGCGAGGCGAACATATTCCTCGGCCTTTCTGGCTTCCTCGAGCGCAGCTTCCTTGCGAATTTGCAGTGCGTTGGGAATGAGCTCATCGATGCCGGGCATGATTGGGGCGTTCCTGGCTTGCTGTGGGGTCGGCGTCAGGGCTAAGCTAGGTTTCGCGCCGTTCGGACCTTTGATTCATATCAAGCAATTTTCCCACCTGCGCGGCCACGGTAACGAGCCGGCGCGCAGACCGCCCTGATCCCTTCCGTGGAGGCGACCATTGAGCGAGCAACTTCATCCGATGGCCCCGCATCATCTGCCGTTCTACCTCGCGCCGGGAAGCGGCACGGACGTGCTGATGGTGGTGATGGGGATCTTCCTGATCGGCACCGTACTCTGGGTTGGCACGCTTTATTGGAAGCTGCACAGCCTGCCCGAACGAATGGCGCACAAGTCGCAGAAGCTGCAGTTCGAGATCGTGGCCGTGCTGGGCATCATCTCGCTCTTTACGCACATGCACATTTTCTGGGTGGCCGGCCTTCTGCTCGCGATGATCGACTTGCCAGATTTCGGCACGCCGCTGCGGAGTATCGCAGGCTCGGTTGAGAGGATCGCTGACGCCGCGCCCGGCGAGGGTCGCGAGCCAGAACTCCCCAGCTTGCCGCCGGTTGAAAAGCCGATCGTCAAGGGAAAGGAACACAGCCATGTTTGAGCTCATGTTCTGCTCCATCCTGACCATCCTGCCGGACTACCTCTACCGACGTTATGCCCAAGGCAAACGGTTCGGCAAGGAAATCACCTTCTTTTCCATCTGGTACGAATTGCGATGGGGTATCACCGGCTGCTTGATGCTGACGATTTCGCTGATCACGATGATCTTCTACTTTCACCCGTCAACGACCTCGGCCGCGCTCTATTTTCGGACAGTCCCGATCCTGCCTGAAGGCTCCGGCCGCGTCGCGGAAGTCAATGTCGGCTACAGCGAGGCAGTGAAGAAGGGCGACGTGCTGTTCAGGTTGGACAGTTCGAAGCAGAAGGCCGCCTTGGAGACGGCCACCCGCAAGATCGCCGAGGTCGACGCCGCGATGACAAGCGCCGAAAACGACGTGGTCAAGGCCGAAGCGCAGATCCAGGAAGCCAAGGCCAGCCTTCAGCAGGCCAAGGACGAGCTGGACGTCAAGACGGAGCTGCAGCGCCGCAATCCCGGTATCGTCCCGCAACGCGATATCGAGAAATTACAGGTCGTGGTCAACCAGCGGCAGGCTGGTGTGGACTCGGCCACCGCGTCCAAGACGTCGGCGATGTTGCGGCTTTCAACGCTGTTGCCGGCTGAAAAAGCCAGCGGCCAGGCGGCGTTGGCTGAAGCGCAGGTCGATCTCGACAAGACCTTCGTTCGCGCCGGCGTCGACGGTCGGGTCGAGCAGTTCCTCGTTCGGACGGGCGATCTCGTTGCCCAGATCATGCGCCCCGCCGGCGTGTTGATACCGGCGGATGCCGGCAGGGGTAGGCTGCAGGCCGGGTTTGGACAGATTGAAGCGGGGGTGGTGAAGGTAGGGATGGTCGCAGAAGCGACCTGCATCTCCAAGCCATGGGTGATCATTCCGCTCCTTGTCACCGATGTGCAGGATTACATCGCCGCCGGCCAGGTGCAGGCTGGCCAGGAATTGATTGAAGCTCAGAATGCACGTAAGCCGGGTTCGATACTCGCCTTCCTGGAGCCGCTGTACAAGGGCGGCCTCGACGGCGTGACGCCGGGCAGCAGTTGCATCGTCAATGCCTACACCAGCAATCACGAGGAGATCTCGGCCAAGGAGACCGGTACAGGCCGGGCAATTGCCTTGCACGTCGTCGATGGTGTCGGCCTCGTGCACGCCATGCTCTTGCGAATTCAGGCGCTGCTGCTGCCGATCAAGACGCTGGTGCTCAGCGGGCACTGACCGGCATCGCTTTGGCTTGAATCGCATTTCGGTTCAGCGATGCGCCTCAGTTGAGCCGGTCTGGCGTCATGAGCCAGTCCGACCAGTCAGCGCATATTCACTGTGAGCGCCACATGGTCCCCGCAAAAATGCCGATCTGGCTTCGTTCCTTCATTGTCGCCAGCGCTGTCGTGCTCGTGCTTGGAGCTGGTCTGTTCGGCTACCGGTGGTATTCTCGCCCCACGACGCTGACCATCGCCGTCGGATCGCTGGACGGTGAGGCCGCGCGTCTGGTCTCGGCACTGGCGAGCCGGCTTGCCGTGGTGAACGCCCCGGTCCGGCTCAGACTGGTGGAAACGACCAACGCGGTTGATGCTGCCGAGCAGTTTGCGGCGGAAAAGGTCGAGCTTGCTGTCGTCCGGGGCGACGTCGGCGACCTATCGCAGGCGCAGGCTATCGTGGTTCTCGCCCACGCCGTTGTCCTGCTGGTTGCGCCGCCGGGCTCCTCCATTACCGAAATCGCTGGTCTGAAGCGCACCAGCGTCGGCGTGATCGGCGGCGAGATGAATCGCAAGCTCATCGACGTTCTGAGCGACGAATACGGTCTGGGACGTGCCAATGTGACGTTCCGCAATCTCCAGCCGGCCGATGCGCGGCGTGCACTCGATGCCAAGGAGGTGCGGGCGATCCTGGTCGTCGTTCCTCTTGCCGAAAAATATCTTGCTCTGTTACGCGGCCTCTTTCTGCAGACGCCCAAGACCGCGCCGGTTCTGCTTCCGATCGATGCGGCCGGTGCCATCGCGGAGAAGCAGCGCGCCTATGAAAGCTTCGATGTCCCGAAGGGCACGCTGCGCGGTTCGCCACCTATCCCGAGCGAGGATCTGACCACGTTGCGGGTCTCTTTCTACGTGGTCGCGCGAAAGCAGCTCAGCGCTGAGGTGGCCGGCAGCCTCGCCGACGCCCTGATGAAGGCACGCAGGGATTTGCTGGGGGAATTGCCGATACTCTCTCAAATGACCGCGCCGAGCACGGATTCGGACGCCTTCCTTCCGGTTCATCCTGGCGCCGCAGCATTCTACAACGGAACGCAGCAGAGCTTTCTGGACGAATGGGGAAACATCATCTTTCTCGCGCCCATGATTTTGGGCGGCCTCATCTCGGTGCTGGCCGCGGCCTGGAAATTCCTTCAGGTGCGTGATCCCTCTAAGGATGAACGGGGCCTGGACTCGCTGTATGCGCTGGGCGCGCGGATACGCAGGACGGAGGCGGAGGCCGAACTGTCCGATATCGAGGTCGAGATCGACCGGGTGCTCCAGGGCCAGCGCGCCAAGGCCGCTGCAGGAGACGAGAATGCGCTCGATGTCACGACATTGAATGTCGCTGCGCATCGTCTTCAGAGCCTGATTCACGACCGTCGGATCCTGCTGTCCGCGCACGGACATGAGCAAGCGCTCGGTCAGCCAGTTGACCGCACCTGACGGTGGTCACTCCAGACCAAGTCCAATCACGGCCGACCCCAAGCTCAGCGACCTTGATCTTGATCAAACCCTCCGGCCGCCAACCCCGTTTCCTTCAGCAATCGCGTCATGCGAAGGGTGCGGGACATCAGGGGGATAGCGGACGGGCAATGAAGCGCCGTGAGTTCATGGCCTTGATCGGGACTGCAGTTGCTTGTCCGGTTTTCGCGCGCGCTCAGGATGGGGCACCGCGGCCGATGCCGTCGGTCGGCGTGCTGACTGGCAATTTGGTGGGCGATGGCGGCGCACAGATGCGCGTCAATGCCTTTCAGCAGGGTCTCGCCGACCTCGGCTGGATCGCCAATCAGAACTACCGACTCGATGTGCGCTGGCCGGGCTCCAATCCGACATGGCAGCAACGTGAAGCTCGCGAACTTGTTGCCACCGGACCCGACGTGCTGTTTGCGACCAGCACGGCGACGACACGGGCGCTGCGGGCTGCAACGCAGATCATTCCGATCATCTTTGTCGGGCTCTCGGATCCGGTCGGGACAGGCCTCGTCGTCGATCTGGCAAGGCCGACCAGCAATCTTACCGGCTTCTCGCTTTACGAGCATGCTATGAGCGGGAAATGGCTGAGCTTGTTAAAGGACTTGGTACCCAGCATGAGCAGTGCGATGCTTCTGTACAATCCCGAGACCGCACCATACGCGCCGCTTTATCTTCAGGCCGCACACCAGGTGGAAAATCGCCTGCGCATGACGGTTACCGGCGTCGCCGTCCGCAGCGGCGCCGAGATCGCGGGGGTCATCGAGACGGCGGCGCGGAATGGCAGCGGGCTCGTCGTGCTGCCGGATGGCGGTTTCTTCAGTGCTCAGAGCGCCATGGCGATCCCGTTGCTGGCCCAGCGGCGCGTGCCGGCGATCTTCGCCGTCCGCTTCTATGCTGTGAATGGCGGGCTGATGTCTTATGGCGCCGACCTGACGCAGCAGTTTCGCGATGGCGCTGGCTATGTGGCTCGCATCCTTCGCGGCGCCGATGTCCGCAGTCTTCCGGTGCAATTCGCCACGAGGTTCGATCTCGTCATCAACATGAGAGCCGTTCACGCCCTCGGACTGGCAATCCCGGAGCGATTGCTCATGGAGGCTGAGCTGATCGACTAGCTTGCTCGGGCGTGGCGGGGGATGAGGCAGCGTTTCGTTGATCTCGATCAACAAACGCCAGCTCTCGGGTTTGATGATCGTCGGACATGTGTATGGAGGATCTGATGTTTTGCTGCGGCAGGACCTTGATGGCGCTTGCGCTCGTGATCGCGATTCCGCTGGCGGCGGCGGCGCAGACCGCAGATAAGGCGCCGGCCTCCAGCCCACAGCAGGCAAATCCCCCCGGGCAAGCCGCAGAGCTTCTGAAACCGGAGCAGCTCGAAGCCCTGGTCGCACCGATTGCGCTCTATCCGGACGAACTGCTTGCTAACGTGCTGGCCGCGTCCACCTATCCTCTGGAAGTCGTTCAGGCCGATCGCTGGCTGAAAGAGCGCAAGGCTCTGAAGGGTGATGCCCTGAAGACGGAAGTCGAGAAGCAGCCGTGGGATGACAGCATCAAGGCACTAGCTTCGACCGCCGAGGTCCTGACCATGATGAGCGACAAGCTCGACTGGACCAAGGCGCTGGGCGACGCCGTGCTGGCACAGCAGCCGGATGTGATGGATGCGGTCCAGCGGCTGCGGACCAAGGCTTATGACAACAAAAAGCTGGTGACCACCAAGCAGCAGAAGGTGAGCGTCAAGACCGAGGAAAGCAGGCAGGTGGTCGTGATCGAGCCGGCGGTTCCCGATACGATGTACGTGCCGTACTACGAGCCTGCGACGGTCTACGGCGCGTGGCCCTACAACGAGTATCCACCATATTACTTCGGCTACCCATCCTACATCGGCGCAGGCGTCGTCGCGGCGGGTCTCGCCTTCGGCACGGCTTGGGCCATCGGTCGCTGGGGCAATTATTGGGGCGGCGGCTGCAACTGGGGCAACCGCAACGTCTATATCAATCACCGGACCACGAACATCGGAAATGGCTGGCAGCACAATCCCTCGCATCGCCAAGGGGTACGCTACAACAACGCCAACGTTCAGCAGCGCTTCGGCAATAGCAATCTGAAGGCCGGCGCCGCCGACCGGATGGATTTCCGCGGCCGCGACGGACAGCAGAAGCCGGGACAGGATCGGCCTGGTGGCGCAGATCGCGCCGGTGACCGTGCGGGAGATCGCGCTGGCGACCGAGGTGGCGACCGTCAAGGCGCCGGGGATCGCGCCAAGGCGGGAGGCGATCGCGCCAAAGTTGGCGGCGATCGCGCGGGCAAGGCGGGTGGTGCCAAAAACGCGGGCGCCAAGAACGCCGGGACCAAGGGGGGCGGCGGTGCCAAGGCCGCGAACCGAGCTGGCGGCAGCCCACGCGGCGGGAGTGCGCTGAACGTATCGTCTGGCCGCTCGGCGGCCGCAGCATCGGCCCGCGGTCACGCCAGCATGGCGAGCATGGGACCGCGTGGCGGCGGTGGCGGCGCGAGCTTCGCCGGTCGTGGTGGCGGCGGTGGCGGATTCCAGGGCGGTGGTGGCGGCGGCCGGGGCGGTGGCGGCGGCGGGCGCCGCTCCGACATCGTGCTCAAGCACGATGTCGTTTTGCTCGGCTATCTCGCCAACGGGCTTGGTTACTACCGCTTCAGCTATATTGGCAGCGACAAGGCCTATGTCGGGGTCATTGCGCAGGAAGTCGAAGAGGTGAAGCCAGAAGCCGTTACCCGCGGAGCCGATGGTTATCTCCGGGTCTATTACGAGAAGCTCGGTCTAAAATTCCGTACGTATCGGGATTGGCTCGCCGGCGGCGCAACGATTCCTGCGGAGGTGATGCCATGATGAGCTTTAAGTCGCTTCATCGCGTCGCGCTGCCGGGCATCATGGCGCTGGCGCTCATGAGTTCGCCATCCCGGGCGCAGCAATCTTACCCGACACCGGAGGATGCAGCGGCGGCGCTCGCTGCCGCCGTCAAAAGCGGGCCCGACCGGGCCATCCTGAAAGTCCTCGGCAGCGCTGCCGAGGACATCGTCTCGTCCGGCGACGAAGTCGCCGATGCCGATATCCGGCAACGCTTCACCTCGATGTATGAGGCCAAGCATTCGATCAAGGCGGAGGGCAACAAGAAGGCGACGCTGGTGCTGGGCCCGGACGACTTCCCATTCCCGATCCCGCTCGTCAACACCAGGACCGGCTGGGAATTCGATACCGCCGAAGGCCGCATTGAGGTGCTGTATCGCCGCATCGGCCGCAATGAACTCGACGCGATCCAGACCAGTCTCGCCTTTGTCGATGCCGAGAACGAATACGCCGACAAGGATCGCGGTGAGGGTATTGGCGTGTACGCGCAGCGCATCGTCAGCAGTGCCGGCAAGAAGGATGGACTGTTCTGGCGCGACGACAACGACCAGAGCCCGCTCGGTGCATTGGCGGCGCAGGCTTCGGCCGAAGGCTACAAGCCCGAGGAGGGTGCGGCGCCTTATCACGGCTATTATTTCCGGATCCTGAAGGGGCAGGGGTCGAACGTGCCAGGTGGCGCGCTCAACTATGTGGCCAAGGGCAAGATGATCGGAGGTTTCGCGCTCATCGCCTGGCCTGCCGAGTACGGCAATTCCGGCGTCATGACCTTCCTGGTCAACCATGGGGGCGTTGTCTACCAGAAGGATCTCGGGCCTCGAACCAAAGTCCTCGCCTCCCGTATCACCGCATTCGACCCGGACCAGACCTGGAAGAAGGTCGATGGTGCAAAACCCTGAGCGACTGACGGAGATACTGCGTCTGGCACCCTCGTATCGATCGCCAACCTCAGCACGATCATGATCTCTATGAAGTGAGCGAAATGCGGAACGGTCGTGACGGTCCCGTACCGTCATGGCGCCGAAGCGGGAGCGGAAACTGGAATTTCCAGCTCGAAAATGGAGCCCTTGACGTCCGATTTGATCAGCCTCAGCTTTCCTCCACACCTTGCGGCCAAATTGCAGGAGATAGCCAGCCCCAATCCCATACCGCCTTGTTTCGTCGTGAAGAACGGATCGAAGATGCGCTCTTGATCACGTGGCGAAATGCCGGCGCCCGAGTCTTCAATGGACAAATGGACCGTTGTGCCTCCATCAAGACGGGTTTTCATACGCAGCTCTCGTTGATCGGCGGGGACAGAGCTCATTGCGTCAATCGCGTTCTTGCAGAGGTTCAGGAGAATCTGCTGGAGCTCAGTGCCGTCCAGGACGACTGGAGGAATGTTGCCCTGAAACTCCGTCGTTACTGATACGCCGTTGGCCAGGAGATCGTGCCTCAGCAGCCTGCGCGCCAACTCGGCGACATCCTCGACGTTTGCCGAAGCGCCGCCGTGCGCCGTTTTGATCGTCATCTCGCGAATGCTCGATATGATGTCTGCGGCCCGGCTGCCATCGGCTTCGATGTCACAGAGGATGTTCTCGAGTTCCTCCAGTTCAGGCGAGGTCGCTCGGAGGTGACTGAGCCCTGTCGCAGCATTGAGCGAGATGGCCCCTAACGGCGATCTCAGCTCATGGGCGATCGCACCAGTGACCGCGTCGATGCTGAGAAGCCGGTTCGCTCGTTCGCGTCGCTGCAGGGCGATGACGCTGGCGAGGCGCGAATAGATAAACATCGTTTCGATGAGCAATATGGTCAGCAACATGCAGCTGCCGACCAGAACGAAACCGCGTGCTGCGTACCAACCCACGGTGAATCGAACCGAGCTGCCGATGATCGCCACCAGGAAATTGGGCAGGTAGGCGAGCAAAGTCACCATCAACCAAAGGTCAAGAATGGTGCGCATGCGCGCAAACAGGACGGTGAGAGCAGTCACATTCCAAAGCAAAAGTATCAGGTTGACCTGATTACCGAGAGGCGTCTGATGCCTGACGTCATTCACGTAGAAGCTCGGGAGAAACTCGGCTTTCCCGGTCACCATCCACGTCAGTCCCGCCACCGTGGCGGCGATGCAGCCGAATGCTAACACGATCGCGGCTATCGCAGGTCTGCCTGGTCTGCCGGCGGTGGAACGATCCTTTGTGAATCCGTACACTAGGATCGCTGCGGGAAAAGCCGTGTGCCAAAACACGTAAAGCCAAGCGGGGCTGTTCAGTCCGTCCCCAATGAGACCCGCGGGAGCGTATCCGTTCGGAAAGGCGAGCGTTTGCAAGAATGCGAACGATCCGCTGAAAACGTATCCGCTTGCGAGTGCAAGAAGTGCCCGCTGAGGCTGGATCGAAAATTGAGCAAACAGCAGGGCTGCCGTGATGAATTCGGCCAGGGCCAACGCGGTCTGCAAGACTGGAACGAAACCATTGATCTGGCCCAATTGGATCCGGGCGAACGGCGCGATGACCGCTGCAAGGACGATGAGCGAGACGGCGACACCCACGGCCCAGGCCTTTTGGCGGGGGGTTGCGGGGATGTTCGCGATGACCAATGGGAATTCTTGCTCATCATCGTAAGCGGGCTCGGCGGCTGCGTTGGCCAATCGCTCGCTAGCTAGCGCAATGCCCGGCCCTGATGCTGTCGCACCGCCGCCAAGTCCCATGAACTTGCGCTGGCTCATGCCGCCTCCGGAGCACCGCGAGACACATCCTACTCGTCTAAACGCCCTCAGTGAAGCGCCTGATTGAGAGGTGGATATAGACTGGGGGCTCCCGCCAATGGTGCGGATGGTGTGCTCCCGATGGACACGCTCCGCGTACGTCGCCAAGAGTGACTCGGATTCCATGCCATGGGGCCCTCCAGTATGAGGCTGCGCATTAAACTAAAGCCGCGGGACTCGTCGAGCGAAACACCCGCCAGCGCCGTCAACCCCTCTTTGCAAAAATATTCCACTTTACCGAAATTCGGTTTTGACGTATGTGTCGCTCATCCCGGCTCATCCTTGAGGGGCGATCTTGTGGTCGTCACGTTCG
>NZ_JBEPQF010000038.1:0-66601 GCF_040547695.1 Bradyrhizobium sp. JR4.3
CGCAATTCCGGCGCCGTGGCGGTGGTCGAGGGCGCGGGCGACCATTGCTGCGAATACATGACCGGCGGCATCGTGGTCGTGCTCGGCAAGACCGGACGCAACTTTGCGGCCGGCATGTCGGGCGGCATCGCCTATGTGCTGGACGAGACCGGCGACTTCGACAGGCTGTGCAACATGGCAATGGTCGAGCTCGAGCCGGTACTGTCGGAAGAGCTGATCAACGCGGGCACCTATCACCATTCCGGTGACCTCGAGGCGCACGGCCGGGTCGACGTGTTCAAGGACCTGCTCGCCTCCGACGTCGAGCGGCTCCACGTCCTGATCACGCGCCATGCCAAGGCGACCGGCTCCAGGCGCGCCGCCGACATCCTGGCCAACTGGAAGGACTGGCTGCCCAAATTCCGCAAGGTGATGCCGGTCGAATACCGGCGCGCGCTGCGCGAGATGGCCGCCAACGCGGACGCCGAGCCGAAAATCGCGATCGGGGCGTAGGACATCAGCGCCCGTCATTGCGAGCGCAGCGAAGCAATCCAGACTTTCTACTCGGAAGCAGACTGGATTGCTTCGTCGCAAGAGCTCCTCGCAATGACGGTGAGGAAACAACAAACGATTAGACGGCAGGGACTTCGGGTTTAATGGGCAAGATCACGGGTTTTCTCGAAATCGAACGGCATGACCGCAAGTACACCCCGGTCGCCGAGCGCGTGAAGCATTTCCACGAGTTCGTCGTTCCCCTCTCCGAGAAGGAAACGCGCGACCAGGCCGCGCGCTGCATGAACTGCGGCATTCCCTATTGCCACGGCACCGGCTCCGTCGCGCCCGGCACGCCGGGCTGCCCGGTCAACAACCAGATCCCGGACTGGAACGACCTCGTCTACCAGGGCAACTGGGAAGAAGCCTCGCGCAATCTGCACTCGACCAACAATTTCCCGGAGTTCACGGGACGCATCTGCCCGGCGCCGTGTGAAGCGTCCTGCACGCTCAACATCGACGACAACCCCGTCACCATCAAGACCATCGAATGCGCGATCGTCGACCGTGCCTGGGACAATGGCTGGCTGAAGCCCGAGGTCGCCGCCCACAAGACCGGCAAGAAGGTCGCGGTGATCGGCTCGGGTCCGGCCGGCATGGCCTGCGCGCAGCAGCTCGCGCGCGCCGGCCACGACGTGCATCTGTTCGAGAAGTTCGCCAAGGCCGGCGGCCTGCTGCGCTACGGCATTCCCGACTTCAAGATGGAAAAGAACGTCATCGACCGCCGCGTGGCGCAGATGGAAGGCGAAGGCGTCACCTTCCACTACAACAGCCATGTCGGCGTCGACGGCAACGTCGATCCGCGCGAGATGCTCAACGAGTACGACGCCGTCGCGCTGACCGGCGGCGCCGAAGCCCCGCGCGACCTGCCGATCCCCGGCCGTGACCTCGCCGGCATCCACTACGCCATGGACTTCCTTCCGCAGCAGAACCGCCGCGTGTCCGAGGAGCCGCTCGGCGGCGTCCAGGAGATTCTGGCCGGCGGCAAGCATGTCGTTGTCATCGGCGGCGGCGACACGGGATCCGACTGCATCGGCACCTCGCTGCGCCAGGGCGCGCTCTCCGTGACCCAGCTCGAGATCATGCCCGCTCCGCCCGAGCACGAGAACAAGGGCCTGACGTGGCCGAACTGGCCGCTGAAGATGCGGACGTCCTCGAGCCAGGCCGAAGGCGCGGTCCGCGAATTCGCAGTGCTGACGCAGAAGTTTTCGGGCGATAACGGCAAGGTCAAGAAGCTGCATTGCGTGCGCGTCGACGACAAGTTCAAGCCGATCGCCGGCACCGAGTTCGAGCTCGACGCCGACCTCGTCCTGCTCGCGATGGGCTTCGTCCATCCCGTGCACGAGGGCCTTTTGAAGCTGCTGTCGGTCGAGCTCGACCCGCGCGGCAACGTCAAGGCCAACACGCTCGACTACCAGACCTCACGCCCGAACGTGTTCACCGCCGGCGACATGCGCCGCGGCCAATCGCTGGTGGTCTGGGCCATCCGCGAGGGCCGGCTGTGCGCAAGGTCGATCGATACGTTCCTGATGGGGAAGACGGATCTGCCGCGCTGAACTTTGCGCGAGCCGCGCAAGCTCGGAGTCAGGCAATAAATCCGCTGTCGTCCTGGCGAAAGCCAGGACCCATACCGCGTGATCCCTCGATCGTTGGCCGGTCGCAGTACCAAACGACGAGTCTTCGCCAAACTACTCCCTGGGGTAATGGGTCCTGGCTTTCGCCAGGACGACACCTCGGGCTTGGTATCGCCAATGGCAACGGCCACACGCGCTAATTCTGCAGCCTCACCCCGACCATCACTACCGTCCCCTCCGAGCTTGAGCCCGCCTGGTTCGAATCCAGGATGTCGTGGCGGAGCGTGCCCTTGATCCAGATGTTGCGGTTGAGCTTGTAGATCAGATTGCTTTCGAACGAGTAGGTCTTGTCGTTGCGATTCTGGCCCTGGTAGTCGTAGGTGCCGTAGGTGAATTTGCCGACGGCAGTGAGCCAGCGGCGGAAGTCGTGATCGACTTCGACCCCGTAGGTATGCACCAGCACGCCGGAGGAGCCGGGGATAGTGGTTTCGGCGATCTGCGTGTCGGTGGCGAATTTCACCGTGGTGAGGCCGCTTGCGTTCCAGATCAGCGAGCCCGAGGTCAGGAAGCCGGAGAGCTGGCTCAGGCGCGGATCGACATAGTTGCGTGCGGAATAGCCGACCGAGACCTCGCCGGTCAGGATGCGCGAGAACTCGAAGGACGTGCCGACCTTGGCGTAGCCGCCGTTTGAATCGCGGAAGAAGCCGTTGCGGTCGGCGGCCTGGTCGTGCACGCGGGTGTCGCCCTGGATCTCGACGAACGGCTTCAAGCCCGGCTTCAATTCGTAGGAGAAACGCCCCACGCCGCCATACTGGTTGAAGTCGCGGTCATCGTTGCTGAAGGTCGAGCCGTCGGTGAGTTTCGAGTTGGTGTAGGCGGTGCGATCGACGGTCGCGCCAGCCGCGACCTGGAAGCGGTTGAAGGTCTGGTCGAAGCCGACGGTCGTGCCATAGGTGGCATAAACAGGAAATTTCTGCAGGCCGGCCTGCACGTTCGGACTGCCGGGATTGTCGGTGGCGAGCCGCAGTCTCAGCTGCGTGGTCAGCTTGAGATCGCGATTGACGTCGATGCGGCCGTCGATGTGGCCGTTGAAGTCGGGGCGGTCAACCTCGACCGGCGACGGCGAGGCAAAGCCGTCGATCGTCGCCGGCATGTTGTTGGTGTAGCCCGAGAACGAGCCGCGCAGATCCGCGACCAGCGCGTGGCGCTCCCAATCGGACGCCACGAGAAGGTCGGGCGCAACGACATAGGCCGGCGAGCCGACCGGCTTGTTCAAGCGCGCCGGGTTGGTGTCGTAGCCGGTGGAGAGCTCGAGCCCGCCCTTGATCAGGAAGCTGCCCGCATAGTCGCCGACCGCGCCGAACGCATCCTCGTCGAGCTTGAGGCGGCGGCGCAGCGGCTGACCGGGCACGTTGCCGGCCAGCGCCGGCGGCACCGGCGTCTTGTGCGCGGTCTCGGAGGGCGGCGGCGCGATGCGCGGCGGGCCGAGCGTTCGCTCCGGCGTTGCCGGCGGCACCGGCGAGCCGGGGCCGACCGGGCGCTTCGGCTTCGGCTGTCCGGGATAGAGCTTCGGCTGCTGTCGCTTGCGGTTGAGCGAATCGTAGCCGGAGGCGCTGGCGCCATTGGCGGCAGGCAGGCCGTAGATCGGGACCTGGTTGGTCGGGTTTGGGTTGGTCGGGTTTTGGCTGTTCGGGTTCTGGCCTGGGCGCGCCGGCGCCTGCTGGCGCTTTCGCAAATCGGCATTGGGATCTGGCAGCGTCGGCAGTGCATCCGACGGTGCCTGCGGCACGCCCGCGGTCCGGCGCGTCGGCAGCGTGTCGGGCGATGCGAAGCCACCGCGGTTAGGACTGAACAGATCGGGGGTGAGGCTCTGGGCCGTCCCGGGGGCGCTTCCGAGGACCGTCAGCGCAAAGCACGGCAAAGCCGCGCGCAGAAAATGCGCGCGCTTGCTCCGGCTCGTGCCTGGAGACGACCCCACGATGGAAGAACTCCAACGAAATCAAACACTTTCGCGATCATCCCAGCCGATCGGCGGGAACTATCGTTAATGGAGTTAAAACAATTATGGTTAACGACCGGTTGAGGGTTGGGGCGCCCTCGTCGCCTCGAAGGCCGTGGCGTGCTAAGCAGGCGCCAACGGACGAACGCCCCTCCTCCCTGGACCAGAACATGCCGAGTTCGAAACCGCTGATGACCCAATCATCCGGCCCCATTCCCGACAGCGTCGAATCCGCACTCCGCACGCTGGAAACGGAGAGCGGCGGTATCAACGCGCTCGCCGCCGCCCTGCGCGGCCCGCTTGGCGCGAGCTTCGCCCAGGCGGTCGATCTGATCCGCAACGCGAAGGGCCGCGTCATCGTCACCGGACTCGGCAAGTCGGGCCATATGGGCCGCAAGATCGCGGCAACGCTGGCCTCGACCGGCACGCCCGCCTTCTTCGTGCACACCGCCGAAGCCGCCCATGGCGACCTCGGCATGATCACCACCGACGACGTTATCATGGCGCTGTCCTGGTCCGGCGAGCAGCCGGAGATGAAGACGCTGGTGAACTATTCCGCGCGGTTCGCGATCCCCATGATCGCGGTGACGTCGAACGCGGCGTCCTCGCTCGGACAAGCGGCCGACATCGTGATCGAGCTGCCGAAGGCGCGCGAGGCCTGCCCGCACAATCTGGCGCCGACCACCTCGACCCTGATGCAGGCCGCGATCGGCGATGCGCTCGCGATCGCCCTGCTCGAAGGCCGCGGCTTCACCGCGCTGGAGTTCGCGCATTTCCACCCCGGCGGCAAGTTAGGGGCGATGCTGAAGTTCGTCCGCGACTACATGCGCACCGGCGCGGAGATCCCGGTTAAGCCGCTCGGCACCAAGATGTCGGACGCGGTGATGGAGATGTCGGCCAAGGGCCTCGGCTGCGTCTGCATCGTCAACGATGCGGCCGAGGCTGTCGGCATCATCACCGACGGCGACCTGCGCCGTCACATGCGGCCGGACCTGCTGGCGGCATCGGTCGATGACGTCATGACCAGGCAGCCGAAAACCGTGCCGCCCTCGATGCTGGCCACCGAGATGATCGAGGTGCTCAACACCCGCAAGATCACGACGCTGGTGGTGACCGAGGCTGACAAGGTGGTGGGCATCGTGCACCTGCACGATTTGCTGCGGGCGGGCGTGGCGTAGGGGGCCCATCTCCTCCGTCATTGCGAGCGTAGCGAAGCAATCCAGACTGCCTCCGCGGAAAGACTCTGGATTGCTTCGCTACGCTCGCAATGACGACGGTTAAAGCTACGCCGGAAATCTTGCCGCCGTCTCCTCCAGCGGCAACCGCAGTCCGTTCGCCAGATACGAGACCGTGCGGTAGAAGCCGCACAGCAGCATGATCTCCAGGATCTGCGCCTCGTCGTAATGCGCCGACAGCGCGGCGAACTCGGCGTCGTCAAGCGACGCACGGTGATGCAGCGCGTCAACGGCTGCGATCAGCGCCTGCTCGGCCGGGGACCAGCACGATGACGCCGCATCGCCCTGCACGGTCGCACGCACCTCGTCATTGGTAAGCCCCGCCGGCGCGCCGAAGATCGCGACGTGCACGCCCCATTCATATTCGCATTTGTTCAGCGCGCAGGTGCGGTCAATGACGATCTCGCGCTGGCGCAACGAGAGCGGGCCGGGATCGAGCAGGCCGGCGGCGCGAAATTTGTCCCAGGCGCGGGTTTGGCCCGCCATCACCCGGAACAGCAGCAGCGGCGGCGCACCGCGCATGATGCGGTCGAACTGCGCCTGGATCTCCGGGGGATAAGGCGGGGTGAGCGGGGCAATGCGCGGCGTGGCCTGGGACATCGGCCGTCTTCCTTGCTACATTTACTGTAGCATTACGCTACACTATTTGTAGCGACACGCAAGAGGCCGACAATGGCGAAACAGACCACTTCCAGATCGCGCGGCGTCCGTGGCTCGCGCACCGGGCGGCCGACCATGGTGCTGCTCGACCTCCTGGGACGACGCTGGAGCCTGCGGATCCTGTGGGAATTGCGCGATGCCCCCCTCACCTCGCGCGCATTGCGCACCGCCTGCGACGAGGCCTCGCCGACGGTGCTGCAGGCGCGGCTGGACGATTTACGCGAGGCCGGGTTCGTGGCGCTCGGCGAAGCCAGCGGTTACGGGCTGACGGCGCTCGGACGGGAATTGTGCGAGACGTTCATGCCACTGCACCGGTTTGCGGAGAGGTGGAAGAAGAGCTGAGATGCAGCGGCGCTTCCGACCTTCCTTCTCCCCTTGCGGGAGAAGGTGGCGCGAAGCGCCCGATGAGGGGTGTGCATCCCCAAACTCAGTTCGGCATTCGGGGAGAGATACCCCTCACTCGCCGCTCCGCGGCGAGCCACCCTCCCCCACAAGGGGGGAGGGAAAATAGCTACGCCGCCGCCACCGTCAGATTCGCGCCGTCCACTTGCACCACCTTCACACGCGTGCCTGCCGGCGTATCGGGGCCTGCGACGCGCCAGACGGTGTCGCCAATGCGCATGGTGCCGTTGCCGTCGACGATCGGCTTCTCCAGCGTGAACTCGCGGCCCAAGAGCGCCTCGGAGCGCTTGTTGAGGAAGGGGCTGGCGGCAATTGCATCCGGCTTCGGCCGGGCGAGGCGGCGCCATACCGGCACGGCGGCGGCGGCGAAGATCGCGAACATCACGAGCTGGATCTGCCAGGATATCGCTACTCCGAACGAGATCAGCCCGACCAGCAGCGCGGCGAGTCCGAGCCAGAACAGGAAGACTCCCGGCGCCAGCACCTCCAGCGCCATCAGGATGAAGCCGAAGATCAGCCAGTTCCAGGTGCCGAGCGATACGAACATGTCGGTCATGACACGACCTCTTTCAAATGACGCATGCCCTTGTCGGAAAACCGGTGTCCACTTTTCCGGGGCATGCGCTTTACCCCTGACGCGGCGGCACCGCGGGTGGCGTGCTGCCGGTCGTCGGCACCGAGCCGCGGCGGGCGGCAGCGGCCGCGGACGCCGCGCTTTCACCGAACGTTGCCTTTGCAATCTCGCCGATGCCGGCGAGCGAGCCCAGCATGCTCATGGCTTCGACCGGAAGCATGATGACCTTCTGGTTCGGCGATTCAGCCAGTTGCCCGAACGCCTTGATATACTTGTCGGCGATAAAATAGTTCAGCGCCGCGACGTCGCCCTTGGCGATGGCTTCACTGACCATCTGCGTCGCCTTGGCCTCAGCTTCCGCCGACCGCTCGCGTGCTTCGGCGTCGCGGAAGGCGGCCTCGCGGCGACCTTCCGCCTGGAGAATTTGGCCCTGCTTGGCACCCTCGGCGCGCAGGATCTCGGACTGGCGTGCACCTTCAGCCTGAAGGATGTCGGCGCGTTTGACGCGCTCGGCCTTCATCTGTCGGCCCATGGCTTCGACGAGGTCCGCCGGCGGCACGATGTCCTTGATCTCGATACGATTGACCTTAAGGCCCCAGGGCGAGACGGCGGCATCGACCACACGCAGCAGGCGCTCGTTGATTTCGTCGCGATGCGACAACACCTGGTCGAGATCCATCGACCCCATCACCGAACGGATGTTAGTCATGGTCAGCACGGTGACGGCTTGGGTCAGGTTTGAGACCTCGTAGCTCGCCTTGGCGGCGTCGAACACCTGAAAGAAGGCGACGCCGTCGACGGTCACGGTGGCGTTGTCCTTGGTGATCACCTCTTGCTCGGGAATGTCGATCACCTGCTCCATCATGTTGATCTTGCGTCCGACGCGATCGAAATAGGGCACGATCAGATTGAGCCCGGGGCTCAGCGTCTGGGTGTATTTGCCGAACCGCTCGATGGTCCAGTCATAGCCCTGCGGCACCGTCTTTACGCCGGCCACCAGCGTGACGATGACGAGCAAAACCAGGACAATCGCGAAAATGTCGAAACCGCTCATATTTCCTCCAAGGCGGAAAAGATTGTTGGAAAAGGCCCTTTTCCGCGCTGTCATTGGTCGGGATCACGACCCCAAGGGTTCAGTAAAGCGTTCGGTAAAGGATCCAGTGTTCAGCGGTCGTAGATGATTTCGGCATCGGCAGGATTCTACACAAGACGCCGGGAGAGGGAATGGTCGCGATTATGTATTTGCGAGGCGCTCTTGAAAGCGCGCTGGAGCAGACCTAGCGACGACGTTAACGAATCCGGCCGTGCCGGCGGTCGCAGCCAAATCCTACTCGATGACCTCGTTCGCGGTTGCGAGCAGGCTTGGCGAAAGCGTGACGCCGATCGCCCTGGCCGTCTTCAAGTTGATCGCCAGCTCGAACGTGGTTGGATTTTGGACCGGCAGGTCGGCCGCCCGCGCCCCCTTCAGGATGCGATCGATATAGGAGGCGGCGCGGCGGAGCTGCTCGGCGCTGTCGGTGCTGTAGGACATCAAGCCACCCTCGTCGACGAAGGTACGGCTCCAGAACACCGCCGGCACGCGCGCTTCATTGATGGCCGCCAGCAGAAGCGCACGGTTGGACATGGTGAAGAAGTCCGGCAGCACCAGCAGGCCGCCGTCTTTCCGCGAAGCCAGGGCGACGATCGAGGCCGTGTCATGGATCGGCGCCGGCTCCACCGTCACATCGAGCGCGCGGCCAGCATCCTCGATCGTACCCAGCATCAGCGGCGCGAACGGCGCGGTGGCGGGATTGTAGACCACGAAGACACGGGACGGTCTTGGCACGACCTGCGTCAGCATCTCGAGCCATTTTCCGGCCAGCGGGCCGTCGTAATCGGTGAAGCCGGTGACATTGCCGCCGGGATGGGCGAGATTCTGGACAAAGCCCTGGCTGACCGGATCGGTGACGACGGCGAAAACGATCGGGATCGTCGTCGTGCGCCGGCGCAGCTCCTCGACCGAGGGCGTGCCGACCGCAAGCAGGATGTCGGGCTTGAGCGCCACGAGTTCGTCAGCGAATTGCGCGATCCGTGCGCGGTCGCCGCCGCCGTTGCGCCAATCGATCTTGAGGTTGTCGCGCTCCTTCCAGCCATGGCCGGCAAGCGCCTGGACCAGGACCGCGCTACGCGTCGGCCCGATCGCATCGTCGGCCGCCGTGACCGAGAGCACGCCGAGCCGGCGCGTCGGCTGCTGCGCCAGCACTGAGGCCGGCAGCGCAGCGGCCACCCCAAGAAGCGCCAGAACCTCGCGGCGGTTCATGGGGCGCTCCTCGGATCCAGGCTCACTCTATCCAGCCCTGGAGTTCGCGCAGCACCAGCGTTCGGATCACATCCATGCCGGGGTTGCTGTCGTTGAGGCAGGGGATCGCGGAAAACTGCTCGCCACCATTGTGCTCGAAGATCTCGGCATTCTCCTGCGCGATCTCCTCCAGCGTCTCGAGGCAGTCGGCGGAAAAACCCGGCGTGATCACCGCGATGCGGCGCACGCCCTCTTTCGCCAGACGCTCCATGGTCTTGTCGGTGTAGGGCTGCAGCCACTCGTCGAATCCGAAGCGCGACTGGAAGGTCAGCAGCAACTTTGTCTCGTCCATCCCCAGCCGGCGGCGCAGCGCCTCCGTCGTGGCCACGCATTGGTCCTGATAGGGATCGCCCTTGTCGACATAGGCCTTCGGCATGCCGTGGAAGGAGGCGACGATCAGCTCCGGCTTGAACGGCAGGCTCGCCAGATGCGTCTCGACCGAGGTGGCGAGCGCCTCGATATAGGCTTCGTCCTCGTAATAAGGCGGCGTCACCCGCAGCGTCGGCTGCGCGCGCAGCCGCGCAAGCACGCGAAACACCTCGTCGCAGACGGTGGCCGACGTCGCAGCCGAATATTGCGGATAGAGGGGTACGGCAAGAATGCGATCGCAGCCCTTCGCAATCAGCGCATCGACGCCCGACTTGATCGAGGGGTTACCGTAGCGCATCGCCCATTCCACCGTCACCTGCTCGCGGTCCGACAGCATGGCTCCGAGCTTGTCGCTCTGCGAGCGCGTGATGGTCTTGAGCGGCGACTCGTTCTTCTCGGTGTTCCAGATCTTGAGATAGTCGCGCGCCTTGGCGCGGGGGCGGGTGCGCAGGATGATGCCGTTCAGCACCAGCTTCCAGATCAAGCCCTGATCCTCGATGACACGGGCGTCCGAGAGGAACTCCTTCAGATAGACCCGCACGCCGCGCGCGTCGGCGGTATCGGGCGTGCCGAGATTGACCAGGAGCACGCCGACGCGCGAGGGGGCGGGCTGCGTGGCCGGCATCGCGGTCTTGAGAGGGGCTAGGGTTGTCATGCCTCGTTGGGTCGCGCGTTGCCCCGAGCTTGTCAAGATCAGGCCGGTTTCGCTAGGGTCGCACCGAGGCGGGGAGGAAAGATGACACTCGCGGAATGGTGCGTCTTCGGAGCATTGCTGCTCTATTTGGTGACGATCGCCTCGGTCAAATGGATCAGGTTTCGCGGGTTCGACAATTCACGCCCGCGCGATCCCGCCTTCTACGAAGACGCCATCGCGCAGCGCGCGCTCGGCGCCCACCAGAATGGTATCGAGACCTTTCCGTTCTTCGCCTTTGCGGTGCTGCTGGCCGAATACAGGGATTCGCCGCAGCGCCTGATCGACGAGCTCGCGGTGCTGTTCCTGATCGTGCGGATCGCCTATGTGCTGACCTATCTCGGCAACCGCCCGACGCTGCGCTCGATCCTCTGGAGCATCGGCTTTGCGATCAATCTCGGGATATTCTTCATGCCGGCGTTGAAGCAGTTTCTGCCGGTGTGAGTTCGTGAAACCGTAGCCCGGATGGAGCGAAGCGTAATCTGGGGTCCCCTCCACGGCGGCACTGTCCCGGATTGCGCTTCGCTCCATCCGGGCTACAACACCTGCCGCTCAAAAACACGTCGTCCGTTCGGCCGCGACGTAACCCAACAACAGGCCTGCGCCGAACAGCAGCACGAGGCCGGCGGCGGCGAATTCGATGCCGCGCATGAACATTGCGCCGCTGCCGTCGCGTCCGGCGCTCAGGCGGGCGGCGATGTCCTTGGCGGAGACGGCGACCACCGCAATGGCCGCGACGGTGATCGCGGTGCCGAGCCCCATCAGCAAGGTCGCGGCGATGCCGGCCCAGAACAGGCCTTGGGCCAGCGCGAACACCAGCACCAGGATCGCGCCCGAACAGGGACGGATGCCGACGGTCAGGATCGCGGCAAAGCCGCGTCCCCAGCCACCCGGGCCGCCGAGTTCGCTCGGGGTGGGGCCGTGGGAATGGCCGCAATGCTCGTCATGGACGTGGTCATGCTGGTGGTGATGATGGGCGTGCGCATGGTGATGGTCGTGATCATGGTCATGCGGCACGCCCGCGATCGCCGGCACCGGCTGGACCACCTGGAGCGCGCGGATGAAGGTGCGGCCCTTGACCCAGACCAGGCGCAGACCGAACAGCGCGATCAACGCGTAGCTCGCGATCTCGATCACGCCCTCCGCCTTGCACATAGTCTTGGCGGTCGCATTCAGCACCCAGGCCGAGATGCCGACCATCAGGATCGCCACCAGCGACTGCATCAACGCCGAGGCAAACGACAGCGCGATGCCCCGCCGGGCGGTCTCGCGATTGGCGACGAGATAGGAGGCGATCACCGCCTTACCGTGGCCCGGGCCGGCCGCGTGGAAAATGCCATAGGCAAAGGAAATGAACAGCAGCGTCCACACCGCGGAGCCATCGGACTTCGCGGCGCGGATGGTCGCCGACATCTGCCGATAGAATTCCGACTGTTTTGCCAACAGCCAGCCGATCAAGCCGCCGGCCTCGGGCTGGGCAGCTTGTGGCGAACGCGGCGCGCCGAACGGGTTCTGCGCGAGGAGATCGTGGAGCGCCGCATCGGTCACGCCCACGACGAGAAGAACGCCGGCGCAGACAGCGAGCCCGCGTGCCATGGGCGTGAGTTGCCGCTTCACGGGCAATCCACCGTGATCTTGTTGGCGAACATCATGCCGAAATTGGAATTCTCGCCGTTCATGAAGGTCTGCTCGTTGAGCTTCTGCGCACTCGCGGTGCCGTCGCTCGGCCGCTCAAGTTTCATCTGGCAGCCGGCGGGCGCGCCGACCAGCTTGACCGGTTTGTCCTTGGCCATCTGGAAGTCGATGAAGAAGGAGCGGTCGAACACTTCGAGCATCAATTGCTTGGGCTTGACCGGGTTCTTCAGCGGCAGCGTGAAGTGCAGGGTCAGCACGGTATCCTTGTAGTCGAGGAAATAGTCGACCGGCTCCTGGAATCGCTCCTTCTTGCCGTCGGCTCGCGCGAAGGTGAAGTAGGCATATTCCTTCAGCGACTCGACATTGGTCTGCGCCAGCGGCCCCAGCTCCTCGCGGGTGTAGGCGCCCTTGGTCTTGCTCTCGAGCCCCTGCACCGCATAGGCCGAGAACATGTCGTCAAACGTCCAGGCGTGGCGCACGCCGGTGATGCTGCCGTCCGCGGCATAGAGCAGCTCGCTCATCGCTGTGATCCAGACATGCGGGTGCGCCTGCGCCGCGCCCGAGGTGAGCGACAGGGCGACACCGAGCAGCAGCCCCAACAGGGCCCGCATGCCCATCAGGCCGCCTTCGGAGCGTCGAGCAGGCCGCGGCGACGCAAGAGCGCGTCGGGCTCCGGCGGGCGGCCGCGGAAGGCCTCATAGGCGGCTTCCGGATCGACCGATCCGCCGCTCGAGTAGATGTCGTCATGCAGGCGTTTTGCGACGGCGGGATCGAAGATGTCGCCGGCTTCCTCGAACGCGCCGAAGGCGTCGGCATCCATCACCTCCGACCACATGTAGCTGTAATAGCCGGCGGCATAGTGATCGCCGGTGAAGATGTGACCGAATTGCGTGGGACGGTGACGCAGCGAGATCTCCTCGGGCATGCCGATCTTTTCCAGCTCGCGTCTCTCGAAGGCGCGGACATCCTGCGCGGCGGAGGCCGGCTGGGTGTGGAATTCGAGATCGATCAGCGCCGAGGAGACGAACTCGACGGTGGCAAAACCCTGGTTGAATTTTCGGGCGGCCAGGAACCTTTGCAGCAGATCGTCCGGCAGCGGCTCGCCGGTCTGGTAGTGGCGGGCGAACTGCTGCAGCACCTCCGGTCGCTCCTGCCAGTGCTCGTAGAGCTGCGACGGCAACTCGACGAAATCGGTGAACACGGAGGTGCCCGACAGCGACGGATAGGTCACGTTGGAGAGCATGCCGTGCAGGCCGTGGCCGAACTCGTGGAACAGGGTGCGGGCGTCGTCCGGCGACAGCAGCGAGGGTTCCCCATCCGCGCCCTTTGAGAAGTTGCAGATGTTGAGGATCAGGGGTGCGACCTCGCCGTCGAGCTTCTGCTGGTCGCGCAGCGAGGTCATCCAGGCGCCGGAGCGCTTCGACGGCCGGGCGAAGTAGTCGCCATAGAACAGCGCCTTGTGCTTGCCGTCCTGCCCCTTCATCTCCCAAACCCGGACGTCCGGATGCCAGACCGGCACGTTCTTGCGCTCCTCGAAGGTGACGCCGAACAGGCGCGTGGCACAGTCGAAGGCGGCGGCGATCATGTGATCGAGCGCCAGATACGGCTTGATCGCGGCGTCGTCGAAATTGGCGCGCTGAAGGCGGAGCTTTTCGGCATAGAAGCGCCAGTCCCAGGGGGCGAGCTTGAAATTGCCACCCTCCTCCGTGATCAGCGCCTGCATGTCGTCGCGGTCGGCGAGGGCCCGCGCCCGCGCCGGTTTCCAGACCCGCTCCAGAAGGCCGCGCACCGCTTCCGGCGTCTTGGCCATGGAATCCTCGAGCCGGTAGGCCGCGAAAGTCGGATAGCCCAGGAGATTGGCGCTCTCCTCGCGCAGCTTCAGGACCTCGACGATGGTCGCGTTGTTGTCGTTGGCATTGCCGTTGTCGCCCCGCGCGGTGAAAGCCTTGTAGACCTTCTCCCGCAGGTCACGCCGGGCCGAGCTCTTCAGGAACTGTTCCACCGAGGAGCGCGACAGCGTGACGATGGCCTTGCCGGCCATGCCGCGTTCTTCTGCCGCAGCCTTGGCGCTGGCGACAAAACTCTCCGGCAGGCCCTGGCGGTCGGCTTCGCCGAGCTCCATGAACCATTCCTGCTCGTCGCCGAGCAGATGATGACTGAAGCTGGTGCCGAGCTGGGCGAGTCTCTCGTTGATCTCTGCCATCCGCGTCTTTGCCTCTTCGGAGAGGCCGGCGCCGGAACGGTGGAAGCGGGTGTAGGTACGCTCGAGCAGGCGGAGCTGTTCCGGTGTCAGACCGAGATTGGCGCGGTTCTCGTGCAGCTGGGCGATGCGGCCAAACAGCACGGCGTTCATCATGATGGGATTCCAGTGCCGCGCCATCCGCAAGGAAACCTCCTTGTCGATCTCCAGGATGGCCGGGTTGGAATGCGCCGAGACGAGGTCGTAAAAGACTGACGCAACCTTGCTGAGCAGCTTGCCCGAGCGCTCCAGCGCCGTGATGGTGTTGGCGAAGTCGGGCGCAGTCGGGTCGTTGGTGATCGCAGCGATCTCGGCGGAGTGGTCCGCGAAGGCCTGCTCGAAGGCCGGGAGGAAGTGCTCCGGCCTGATCTCGTCGAAGGGCGGGGTCGCAAATGGCGTCACCCAGGCCTTCAGCAGCGGGTTGGTCTCGGAGTCCGTAGTTTGGCGGGTTTCTGACATTACAAGTCCCGATTTGTGGCTCGATTGTTGCGGCCAGCTATAGCACGCGATGGGGCTTTTTTGGGCCATTTGCCCTTGCTCCCGGCTGCCTTTTCGGGGAGATTGCGGCCCTTCAAAGCCTAGGACCCCTGAGCTCATGAACGCGACTTCCTCGTCTTCCCGTCGGATCGTCTGGCCGAGCGTCATCACCGTCATCAGCGCCGCCATCCTGATCGGCGCCGAGGTGTTCGGCGCGGCGTTTGCCGGCGGCTGGGCGCTCGCGATCCTGTTCGGGCTGGGCGAGCAGGGCACGCACATCCTTCAGGCCGCGCTGTTCGCGCTCGGCGTGCTCGTCATGACTGCCTTCATCCGCGCCGCTCAGCGCGTCGAGCCGTTCACGAAGCGCGGCTGAAGCGCGCACGCGCGCGAGTGACGCGCGCCGCACAGAAAACTTAACGCGCGTTCATCTTCCGCGTCGCTCGCGCAACACTGCGCAAGCAGATGTTAGGCAATTCTGTTCGCAGGCTAAAAAATCTCTTGCGAAGCAGAGTCAAAACACTTATGTGCGGATTGCCCAATTTCGCACGTGCCTGTGGTCGTGTGTCAGTCGGTAGGTATCCGGACAAGAGGCCGGACAGCCGCCAAGGGGTGAAGAAGCCGAGGGGCTCTTCGGAAGTGTGGAAGTCGGAAGGCTCATAGCCGGAAGACGAAAGCAAACCCGGAGCGTCCAGCATCTCTCTCAAAGAGATGCCTTGTCGAAGGTGACTTTGCTCTTTGCAACCGTGACTGGCAGCCGGAGGCGAACCGGCGCACCCCGCTCTCAACGGGGGACGCGACTTAAAGCAACGACGGATCGGGCTTTTTTGGTCTCTACCGGCAGTCCAACGCCGGCGCGGGCTACTGAAAAGGCTTGTCCTTCATTGCCAGGTGTGCGGGCGGGAACATTCCCAACCAATCCACGGCAGCACAGTCTGATCTGAGTCTTTGGCTCGTCGCGCCTCCATCGCGCGATCTGGCCGGAGCGCTCTTATCCGACGTCATTTTTTGAACGGATCCCCGTCGCTGGGCCGTTTGGGAGAGTGCTATGACCGACCGTATCCAGGAATTCCTGCGCAACCGCCGCAGCGAGGGCCTCGACACCGAACCGTGCCTCGTCGTCGACCTCGAAGTCGTGCGCGACAATTACCAGACCTTTGCCAAGGCGCTGCCCGACAGCCGCGTGTTCTATGCCGTCAAGGCGAACCCGGCGCCGGAAGTGCTGGCTTTGCTCGCCTCCATGGGCTCCTGCTTCGACACCGCCACGGTCGCCGAGATCGAGATGGCGTTGGCCGCCGGTGCGACGCCCGACCGCATCTCCTTCGGCAACACGATCAAGAAGGAGCGCGACATCGCGCGTGCCTTCGCGCTCGGCATTCGGCTGTTCGCGGTCGATTGCGTCGCCGAGGTCGAGAAGGTCGCCCGTGCAGCCCCCGGCGCAAAGGTGTTCTGCCGCATCCTCTACGACTGCGCCGGCGCCGAATGGCCGCTGTCGCGCAAGTTCGGCTGCGACCCGGAGATGGCCGTCGACGTGCTCGACGTTGCCAAGCGTCTGGGCCTGGAGCCGTGCGGCATCTCCTTCCATGTCGGGTCGCAGCAGCGCAAGGTGAAGGCGTGGGACCGTGCACTGGCGATGGCCTCGCAGGTGTTCCGCGACTGCGCGGAGCGCGGTATCAACCTGACCATGGTCAACATGGGCGGCGGTTTCCCGACCAAGTACCTGAAGGACGTGCCGCCGGTGGTCACCTACGGGCGCTCGATCTTCCGCGCGCTGCGCAAGCACTTCGGCAACCAGATTCCGGAGACCATCATCGAGCCGGGCCGCGGCATGGTGGGCAACGCCGGCATCATCGAGTCCGAGGTCGTGCTCATCTCCAAGAAGAGCGACGAGGACGAGGTGCGCTGGGTCTATCTGGACATCGGCAAGTTCGGCGGTCTCGCCGAGACCATGGACGAGTCGATCCGTTACGCCATCCGCACCCCGCATGACGGTGCGGACATGACACCGTGCGTGCTCGCTGGGCCAACCTGCGACAGCGCCGACGTGCTGTACGAGAAGAACCCGTATCCGCTTCCGGTGACGCTCGAGATCGGCGACAAGCTGCTGATCGAAGGCACCGGGGCCTATACGTCGACCTACTCGGCGGTGGCGTTCAACGGCATCCCGCCGTTGAAGACCTACCACATCTGATCCGCCTCTCGTCTGAGGCCTGACGAACCCGGGAGCCGGCTTGCCGGCTCCCTCCCTGACATTTCGATTTCTGACGACGCCTTGGACCGGCGTGCTTTGCGCACGTCGGCTTCAAGCGGGGACTGACGCGCCATGACTGCTCTTCGGAAGACACAGGTTGACCCCACCTCGAAAGCCGCTCCGTTCGCGATCCGTGCGGAGCGTGCTGGCGACGTTGCGATGCGTGAAGCGCTGCTCGATGCGTCCTTTGGCGATAACCGCCATGGCCGCACCTGCCAGCGCCTGCGCGACGGACGCGCACCCGCAGCCGGCCTTGCGCTGGCCGCGATGCGCGAGGGGAAGCTCGTGGGAACCGTGCGGCTGTGGCACGTCAGCGCCGGAGGCAGGCCCGCTCTGGTCCTCGGACCGCTGGCGGTGGACCCTGCCTGCCGCGAGCTCGGGATCGGCGCCGCGCTGATGCAACAAGCGCTGGCTGCCGCCCGGGCGCGCGGGCATGAAGCCGTGATCCTGCTCGGCGATGCCCCTTATTATGCTCGCTTCGGTTTCTCGCCCGAGAGGACCGGCGCGCTGGTGCTGCCCGGCCCGTTCGAGCGCGACCGCCTGCTGGCGGTCGAATTCCAGACCGGTGCGCTGGATGGCGCCGAAGGGATGATCGTCCCGACCGGCGCGGCCTTGCCCAAACGGAGGGTAGTTCGCGCCCTCGAGGCGCGCGCGGCCTAAGGGATTGCCATGATGGCGAGGACCGAAGCCGCATTGAGCGGCGATGCTCGCGCGTGTCCGTTTCTTTAGGGTTGCGCGGGCCTGAGAAACGCCCTTTAACCCGCCAAACGCCCCCTTCAGTCGAGGCCCAAGACCATGTCCCGTCGCCTGATCTCCACCGGCTCTCCGCTTGAGAAGACCGTCGGCTACAGCCGCGCCGTGATCGACGGCGAGTTCGCCTTCGTCGCGGGCACCACCGGCTATGACTACACGACGATGGCCATGCCGGCCGATGTCACGAGCCAGTCACGCAACTGCTTCAAGACCATCGAAGCCGCCCTGCAGGAGGGCGGATTCGAGATGGCCGATATCGTCCGCGCGACCTATTACGTCACCGACGCTAGCTATATCGATGCCCATTTCGCCGTCTGCGGCGAGGTTCTCGGTGACATCAGGCCGGCCGCGACCTTGCTGGTCGTCAGCGGCCTCGCCAAGCCCGAGATGAAGGTCGAGATCGAAGTCACCGCCAAGCGCCGTAGCGCTTGATCCACCCACCCTTTGTCCGCCAGCACGTTCCGGAGAAACCATCCCATGAGCCCCGCCTCGCAGATCTACGCGAAGATCACTGGTCCCATCGTCATGGTCGGCTTCGGCTCCATCGGGAAAGGCACGTTGCCGCTGATCGAGCGGCATCTCGATTACGACAAGTCGCGCGTCACCGTGATCGATCCCAAGGACGAGGGCCGCAAGGCGCATTGCGAGAAGCACAATGTGCGTTTCATCCAGAAGGCCGTGACCAGGGACAATTATCGCGAGTTGCTGACCCCGCTGCTCACTGAGGGCGGCGGCCAGGGCTTTTGCGTCAATCTCTCGGTCGATACCGGTTCCACCGACATCATGGAGCTCTGCAACGAGCTCGGCGCTCTCTATATCGACACCGTCAACGAGCCCTGGCTCGGCTTCTATTTCGACTCCTCGAAAGGCCCGGAAGCGCGCTCCAATTACGCCCTTCGCGAAGCGACGCTGGCTGCCAAGAAGGCGCGCCCCGCCGGCTCGACGACGGCGGTCTCCTGCTGTGGCGCCAATCCCGGCATGGTCTCGTTTTTCGTGAAACAGGCGCTGCTCAATGTCGCCGCCGATCTGAAGCTCAATGCCCCCAAGCCGAAAACCAAAGCCGAATGGGCGGACTTGATGCGACAGGCCGGCATCAAGGGCATCCACATCGCTGAACGCGACACCCAGCGCTCCAAGAAGCCGAAAGAGCCGGATGTCTTCGTCAACACCTGGTCGGTGGAAGGTTTTCTGTCGGAAGGCGTGCAGCCATCAGAACTCGGCTGGGGCACCCATGAAAAATGGATGCCCGAAAATGCGCGGACTCACGAAGCCGGCTGTGGCGCTGCCATCTATCTGATGCAGCCCGGCGCCAACACGCGCGTGCGCACCTGGTGCCCGACCCGCGGCGCGCAGTATGGCTTCCTCGTCACCCACAACGAGTCGATCTCGATCGCCGACTATTTCACCGTGCGCGACGCATCGGGCACGGCGGTGTACCGTCCGACCTGCCACTATGCCTATCATCCGGCTGACGACGCCGTGCTGTCACTGCATGAAATGTTCGGCCGCGCCGCGAAGATGCAGGAGAAGCACCACATCCTCGACGAGAACGAGATCGTCGACGGTATCGACGAACTCGGCGTGCTGCTGTTCGGCCATGACAACAATGCCTATTGGTACGGCTCGCAGCTCTCCATCGAAGAGACCCGCAAGCTCGCGCCCTACCAGAACGCCACTGGCCTGCAAGTGACCTCCGCCGTGCTCGGCGGCATGGTGTGGGCGCTCGAAAACCCGAACGAAGGCATCGTCGAAGCCGACGAGATGGATTTCGATCGCCTGCTGGAAATTCAGCTGCCGTATCTCGGCCCGGTGAAGGGGTTTTATACCGACTGGACGCCGCTGACGGATCGTCCGGGACTGTTTCCGGAGGATATCGATACGTCAGATCCGTGGCAGTTCCGGAACGTTCTGGTGCGGTGAGAGCCGTCACCCAACTCTCCGCTCGTCATTCCGAGGCGCGCCACTTGGCGCGAGCCCGGAATGACAGGGGAGCCTACTTCCTCTCAATCGGCGGCGCGATCTTCTCGGCTGGCGCTGGCGGCAATGCTGGTTTAGCCGCACCGGCAGCCCCTTGCGTCTGTGGGTCGGGTCGCGCCGGCTCTGGGGCGGGCGTGGTCGGCCGGTCGCCGCCGGGCTTGGCTTCCGCGGGCTTGTTCTGATCGTCGGACGGCGTGCCCTGAAGGGGTTGCGTCGCCTGGGCCGTCTGCATCCGGGTCTCGGCGCGGATTTGCGCCAGCGACATGCCTGACACTACGACGCCTGCCGCGAACAGCGAGCAGGCAACCATCAGGTCGAGCTTCAGTCTGCGCTTGTCATATTGGCCGGGCATGTCGATCACCGCCTTTGTCCAGGGGATCAACGAAATCGCCGGTCTGCGGTTCCCTGCCCGTGACGGCCGGAACTCGACGCCTGCGCGCTCAATCCGTGGTGCTGACCTCCCAGGTGGCGTGGCGGACGCCGGGCAGGTGCTGGAGATCGGTCGCCACCGCATTCAGCTCGTTCGGATCGACGGCGCTCGCGACCAGCTTTGCCACGATCTCGATCAAATCATCCCCGGTTTCGACCATTTCGATATCGGCCACCAGATATTTTGCGCCCTCGAGCTTCTCGACGAGCCGGTCGCGCATGTCGGGCAAGGCGTCCGGTGCGACCGCGAGCTTGAAGTAATAGGTCGCCTCGGAGGTCTTCTCGTTCAGCGGAATGCGGTTGATGGCGTTGACCAATGGCCGCAACATGGTGTTGCCGGCAATCACGAACACCGTCAGCGCCGCCGCCTGGGCAATCATGTCGGCGCCCGCGCAGGAGCCGACCGCGGCTGAAGCCCATAGCGTCGCCGCGGTATTGAGCCCGCGCACGTCCATGCCCTGCTTCATGATGACGCCGGCGCCGAGGAAGCCGATGCCCGAGACGACGTAGGAGATCACCCGCACCGCGCCGTCGGCGCCGGTCAGGTGCATGGCGAGATCGACGAAGGCGGCGGCGCCGACCGCGACCAGCACGTTCGTACGCAGGCCCGCGGTGCGCTGGCGGTACTGCCGCTCGGCACCGATCAGCGTGCCCAGCACGAAGGCCGTGAACAGACTGACCAGCGTGTCCGCAAAGTCAGCGATCTGGAAGGTCGTCAGAAACCGCATGGCCCCATCTACGGCCGGAACGATGACAGATCAAAGCTCCAGCAGCCCGCCATCCCCATTTTCGTCGGCGAACGCCAGCAGCGTCCCCTTGGCGTTCCAGGCGAGCGCGGCCACCGGCGGCGTGCCATTGCGGCGGACAAGGATCTCGGCGCCGTCCTCCAGACGCACCATCAGCACGGTGCCGTCGCTATAGCCGGCGGCGAAGATGTCGTTCCTGGGATGGCATGCGACGACCGACACGCGCGCCTGGAGCGGCGCGAGCATCGCGGGCTCCTTGCCCATCGGGCCGTCCTTGCTGGCAAACGGCCACAGGATCACCGTGTCGGCGCCCGAGGTCGCCAGCGCCTTGCCGCCCGCGCTCCACGACATCGAGCGGACGCGGCCGGGATAGCCGGTCATACGCATGTGCCTGTTGTCGGCAAGCCGCCACCCGTGCAGCGCGGATTCGTGCATCGTGGTGACCAGGAATTTGTTGTCCGGGCTGAAGGTGACGCCGAGATGCGAGCCAGCCCAGGGCAGGAATTCGGCCGATCCCGCCATGTTGGGAAACCACAGCGTCGCGCCGTTGTAATGGGCGATCGCGAGACGCTGGCCCTTCGGCGCAAACGCGAGGCCGCCAACGGTTGAGGGCACCTCAAGCGACTTCTCCTCGCTCTTGCCGCTCTTGAAGAAAGCGGTCTTGCCGGCCGACCAGGCGTAGGCACCGTCCGGATGCAGCGCCACCGCATCGATCCAGCGCCGTTTCGGGTCGCTCGCAAGCAGCGTCACCTCGCCCTTGGCGTCGAGCGACACGACTTTTCCATCGTCGCCGCCCATCACGAGGCGCTTGCCATCGGAGGCGGCCGAGAGAATGCCGCCGCTGTGCACGGCGACCTTGCTGATCTCGCCCTGGCCATCCACGAACGCGACATTCTCCTCGCCGCCGACGAAGGCAGCGCGGGGCCCAAGGAAATGCACGGAGGTCACGACCATGCCGAGCGCGAGCGGCTTGACGCGCTCGGTGACGGAGACGATCGAGGCGGAATCGGCGGGCGGCGTAAACTCTTTCATCACGAGACGATGCAGCTCTCAAAACCCTGGCGAATGAGATCTTGCGGCAATTCGCGGCCGATGAAGACGAGGCGGCTCTCGCGCGGCTCGCCGTCCTTCCACTTCCGCTGGTGGTTGCCCTCCAGCATCATGTGGACGCCCTGGAAGACGTAACGGTCGTCGTCGTCGTGGAAGGCGAGGATGCCCTTGGAGCGCAGGATCTTGCCGCCCTCCACCTGCACCAGATTCTGGAGCCAGGGCATGAACACGTTGGGATCGAGCGGCTTGTCGGTCTTGAGCGACAGCGATTGCATATCCTCGTCGTGATAGTGCTTCAGGCCGTGGCCGTGATCATGATCGTGATGATGGTCGTGGCCGTGGTGATGATGATCATGGTCGTGGTCATGATCATCGGCATTCAGGAAGTCCGGCTCGATGTCGAGGATGCGATCGAGGTCGAAGGCGCCGCGGTCGAGCACGTCGGCCAAAGCCACCGAGCAGCGCTCGGTGCGGTGCAGCTTCGCATAGGGGTTGATGGCACGGATGCGGGCCTCGACCTCGGCAAGCTCGCCCTTGGTGACGAGATCGGTCTTGTTCAGCACGATGACGTCGGCAAAGGCGATCTGGTTCTTGGCCTCGGGCGCGTCCTTGAGACGGTCGGACAGCCATTTTGCGTCCGCAACCGTGACCACCGCATCGAGACGCGCGTTCTTCTGCACGTCCTCGTCGACGAAGAAGGTCTGGGCCACCGGTGCCGGATCGGCAAGACCGGTGGTCTCGACGATGATGGCGTCGAACTTGCCCTTGCGCTTCATCAGGCCTTCCATGATGCGCACGAGATCGCCACGCACGGTGCAGCAGATGCAGCCGTTGTTCATCTCGAACACTTCCTCATCGGCGCCGATGATGAGGTCGTTGTCGATGCCGATCTCGCCGAATTCGTTGACGATGACGGCGTACTTCTTGCCGTGGTTTTCCGACAGGATGCGGTTCAACAGCGTGGTCTTGCCGGCACCGAGATAGCCGGTCAGGACGGTCACGGGAATTTTTGGGGCGGTCGCTTCAGACATAACAACTCCGGACTTCGGGCTTTTCGCGCGACGCGAGGCGGGGTGGCCCCTGCCCTAGTGGTCAAGCGCGCTGGTCAGGGCCTTTATATTGTGCCTGACCATATCAATGTAAGTGGGTGCAGGCCCCTTTTCGCCGGTCAAACCGTCCGAAATCAGGGTCCCGCCGACTTTTGAGCCGGTCTCCGCCGCGATCCGCCGGATCAGCCGGTCGTCGCTGATATTTTCCAGGAACACGGCTGGGATTTTCTGGGCCTTGATCTGGCCGATGATGGTGGCGATGTCCCGCGCGCTGGGCTCGGTTTCCGTGGAGACGCCGAGCGGCGCGATGAATTGGACGCCGTATTCGGCGGCGAAATAGCCGAAGGCGTCATGGGTCGAGATCACCTTGCGCCGCTCCTGCGGGATTTTGGCCACGGCATCGCGGACCTCGCGGTCAAGCGTTTCGAGCTTTTCCAGATAGGCCTTGGCCTGGGCGCGGAAGAGCTCCGCGTCATCAGGGTCGGCCGCGGCCAGCGCATTGGCGATGTCGGTGACGTAGATTTTGGCGTTGGGAACGGACTGCCAGCCATGCGGGTCGGCGGCCGAACCGAGCTTGAGCGGCGCGATGCCGGCGCTCGCGGTGATCACCTGCGCCTTGGATCCGGAGGACTGCACGAGGCGCGGCAGCCAGCCCTCGAGACCAAGGCCGTTGACGATGACCAGCTTTGCGTCCGCGATCCGCTTCGCATCGCTGGGCGCGGGCGTGTAGACGTGGACGTCGCTGTCGGCCCCGACCAGCGTCGTCAGATTGATCCGGTCGCCGCCGACATTACGGACGAAATCGGCGAGGATCGAGAAGCTCGCGACGACCTTCAGCTGCTCCGCAGCGTGCAGCGGCGAGGCGATCAGCAAGAGCACACAAAGCAGGATGCGCCGCATCGCTGTCACGCTTCCAGATGCCGGCCGGGAAACAGCTGCCTGACGACGCCGCCGACCCGGCCGAACAGGACGGAGACGGTGTAGAGCGCGCTCGCCACCAGAATGATCGCAGGGCCCGAGGGCACACGGGTCTGGAACGACAGCACAAGACCTGCATAGCCGGAGACGGCGGCAGCGACGACCGCGATGCAGATCATGACGGTGAGATCGCGCGACCAGAACCGCGCGATGCCGGCCGGCAGGATCATCAGGCCGACCGCGAGCAGCGTGCCGAGCGCCTGAAAGCCGTTGACGAGGTTGATCACGACCAGCGCAAGGAAAGCGAGATGCGCAGGCCCGCCAGCCCGGCTCACGGTGCGCAAGAACAAGGGATCGACGCTCTCGATCACCAGCGGGCGATAGATCACGGCGAGCACCAGCAGCGTCACCGTGGCGTTGAAGGCGACGACCAGCAGCGTCTGATCGTCCATCGCGAGGATATTGCCGAACAGCACGTGCAGCAGGTCGATATTGGTGCCCTTGATCGAGACGATGGTCACGCCCAGTGCCAGCGAGGCCAGATAGAAGGTCGCGAGCGAGGCATCCTCCTTCAACCCGGTCGAGCGTGCGACGAGGCCTGCGAGGATCGCGACGGCAAAGCCCGCGATCAGGCCGCCGGCCGTCATCGCGAACAGGTTGAGACCGGAAAGCAGGAAACCGACAGCGGCGCCGGGGAGGATGGCATGCGCCATGGCGTCGCCGACCAGGCTCATTCGCCGCAACATCAGGAACACGCCGATCGGCGCGCCCGCGAGCGACAGCGCGATGACGGCCGCGAGCGCACGTCGCATGAACTCGAATTCGGTGAACGGGCCGATCAGCGCGTCATAGAGCATCGGATATCAAGCCGCCCGTGAGCGGGCATCATCGGCCGAGCAGGCGGCGGCGCTGTCGTCGAAGGCTTCGCACATCCGCATCGCGACCATAAGGTTTTCCGACGTCAGCACCTCTGCCGTCGGGCCCCACGCCACGGGCCCGCGCGCCAGCACCAGCGTCTCGCTGAAATGGGTGCGCACCATCTCCATGTCGTGCAGCGCGGCGAGCACGGTGCGGCCCTCGCCATGCCAGTGCTTCACCAGCGCCAGCAGATCGGCCGTGGTCTTGCTGTCGATGGCGTTGAAGGGCTCGTCCAGCACGATCAGCCGCGCGTCCTGGAGCAGCACGCGCGCAAACAGCACGCGCTGCATCTGGCCGCCCGAGAGTGTGCCGATCGGGCGGTTTTCGAAACCGTTGAGACCGACGGAAGCGATCGCGCGGAGGATCTTTTCGCGCGCCGCCTTGCCGATGCCGCCGAACAGGCCGGTCCCGCGCCACAGCCCGGTGGCAACGAAGTCCAGCACCGAAATCGGGAAGCTGCGGTCGATCTCCGCACTCTGCGGCAGATAGGCGATATCGCGGCTGTCGAGCCCGCCGAGATGGATGCTGCCGTCGAGTGGTCTGAGGATGCCGACAATGCCGCGCAGCAGTGTCGACTTGCCGGCCCCGTTCGGGCCGATCACGGCCAGCAACGCGCCCGGGGCGACCTCACCATTGAGGTGGTGCACGGCCGGGTGACGGTCATAGCCGAGCGTAACGTTGTGGAAATGCAGCGCCGCCATGGTCACCTCATCGCCAGGAAGACCACGCCCCAGAGCACGGCACAGACCGCGAGCGCGGCCGCGAGGCGGGCGGCCATCGTCATGCGCAGGATCGACCAATGCGCCGCCTGAGCCGGATGCGGAGAGGCCGCACCATGGATGTGTGCGTGGGTATGATCGTGTCCATGCGAATGCCCGTGGTCACGGGAATGATCATGGGAATGGCCATGAGCATGATCGTGATGATGGGCTTGGGACGCGGCGGGAACCATGCCGAAACGTTATATTATAACATTACCTCTGTCCACGCCGGGCTCTAGGGCTTCCCGATCACCATGGCGATGGCGGCGGCGACGAACGGGAACGGCACCGAAACCGCACAGCGGAACCAGACGAAACGGGCCGGCATGAACGGAATTTCCCACAAAATCACCCGCTGGAAGGCAAACAGCGCCCAAGCGACGACATAGGCGACCACCTGCGGTACCCCACCGCCCGATTTCAGCGCCACCGTACCGATCGAGAACCCGATCACCGGGCCGCCGGGGGTCGCGGCCCCGGCGACCACGGCAGTCGCAACCCCGAGCCAACCGCTGTCCGGGCCGAGCCAGCCGCTGATCACCTCCTGCGGGATGATGGCGGCGATGTAGCCGGAGCCGATCACCCCCAGCGCGATCCGGGGCACGATGTTGATGAAGTCCATGGAGCCTTCGCGCAGCGAGGCCTTGAACACCGGTGGGCCGCGGCGAAAGGCGATCAGGCCGACGCCGAACACCGAGCCCCACAACAGGATGTCGATCAGAAGCGCGGCGCTCAATTCTCGTCGTCCTTCAGGGCTGGCTTCGGATAGAGCCGGACATAGACGAAGCGGCCGAGCGCGCCTGCGAGCACCGGCAACGGCAGCGAGATGACGATGCGCCACAGCGTGAAGTCGGTACCCATGATCGGGATTTCCCAGGCCACCGCCCGGCCATAGCCGATCAAGGTCCAGCTCACGACCATGGCGATGGTGGCACCGAAATCGGCGCCGACCGCGAGCAACGCACTCGCCACGGGATAGGCGGTGAAGGGACCGCCGGGCAGGATCGCGCCGAAGGCAGTGCCGATCAGAAGGCCTTTCAGGCCCGATTTCGGCCCGAGCGCGCGCGAGACTTTTTCGTGCGGCAGGATCTCGGAGATGAACGCACCGAGCAGGCAGCCGGCCAGCACGCGCGGCAGGATGCCGCCGAACAGCGAGAGATCGTGGGTCAGGATCTCGAGAACACCGTCGGTGCCGTCACGCCGCCAGACCAGACCCGCGCTCACCGCCACCAGCGCTGCGATGATGATGGTCGACCAGCCGATCGGCTTGCGCACGCGCCCCGGCCGTGGCTCGGAGTCCGCGTCCTCGGCGGGCGCCGGGTCTTTCGGGGAGGGTTCTGACAACGGGCGCGTTCGGCTCGAGGGTGATGCCCGTCCTGATTAAGGGCGCCGCAGATGCGATGCAAACAGTACGATGACGGGAGCGATGCGCACCTCGCGCAGGGCCATGCGGGGCCGAATTCCGCACAGCAAAAAGGCGGCCGCACGTGCGACCGCCTTCCGTTGTTTCCGTCATTCCGGGGCGGCGAAGCCGAACCCGGAATCTCGAGATTCCGGGTCTGGTGCTAGCGCACCATCCCGGAATGATGGCGTAAAATCTTACGCCTTGTCGAACAGGGACTCGACGTATTCCCAGTTCACGAGGTTCTCGACGAACGCCTTGAGATAGTCCGGACGGCGGTTGCGATAGTCGATGTAGTAGGAGTGCTCCCAGACGTCGCAGCCGAGGATCGGGGTGGCGCCGTGCACCAGCGGATTCTCGCCGTTCGGGGTCTTGGATATCTCGAGCTTGCCGTTCTTGACTTGGAGCCAGCACCAGCCGGAGCCGAACTGGCCGACGCCGGCCGCCTGGAAGTCGGTCTTGAACTTCTCGAAGCCGCCGAGATCCTCGTTGATCTTCTTCTCGATCTTGCCCGGCAGCTTGGTGCCGCCGCCATTGGGCTTCATCCAGCTCCAGAAATGGATGTGGTTGTAGTGCTGGCCGGCATTGTTGAACACCGCGGGGTTCTTGCCGAACGAGCCCTTGACGATCTCCTCAAGGGACTTGCCTTCCCATTCGGTGCCCTTGAGTGCGTTGTTGCCGTTGGTGACATAGGCCTGATGATGCTTGTCGTGGTGGAATTCGAGCGTTTCCTTCGACATGAATTGCCCGAGGGCGTCATAGGCGTAGGGGAGTGGGGGCAGCGTAAAGGTCATGGGTGTTGTCCGCGACTGATGGGGGAACGAGACTTAACGGTCACCCCTTATAGAAGGTTCCGTGGCCGTTAAATACCGCGAATTTTCCAGAAGGCATGGTGCGGCGGCTTGGCCGGATTGCATAAAATCGTCGCAAGGATGTGGGGCGTTTCAACCGGGCCGTAAAATATCATTGCCTTTGAGGTGCTTATGGCAGAACGAAACGCACCCACGGCGCGGAGATGCGAAAGAGAGAGCGATGAGCATCGAGATCGACATTTTGAACGGCGACGCCTCGTGGCCGATCGCACAGCCCCTGCTCAGCGCCGTCTGGGGACGCGACGCCGCCGAGAAGCCCTCCTGGGCTCACGTCAAATGGGCCAATGCCGATTTGCGCGTGCTGATCGAGACGCCCGAGGATGGTCTCGTCTGCCATGTCGGCATCTACTTCCGCACCGTCACCTGGAACGGGCAGAAGGTTCACATCGGCGGCATCGGCGGCGTCTGCACGCGGGAGGACCGGCGCGGCCGCGGCTATGCCACCATGGCGATCGAAGCCGCGCTGCATACCATGCGTGCCAACGAGGCGGTCCGCTTCGCGCTGCTGTTCTGCGAGCCGCACAATGTCGCGTTCTACCAGAACCGCAGCTGGCTCCCCTTCAAGGGCGAGGTCTATTGCGAGCAGCCGGAGGGGCGGATCCGCTTCACCCACATGGCGCCCTATGTCTGCAACATCGTCAGCGCGCCGACGCTGGGCACCATCGACCTCTGCGGCCTGCCCTGGTGAGCCCTGCGTGAAGCGAGGCTGGCGCCGGCGCCGCACGCCATATAATATGTCGGTCATCATCCAATATTCCGCGCGGTGACACATGACGATCGACGCCTCGATAGACGCCGTGCCGCCGCCTGCCCCGGTCGCCTCCCCCATCGCCGGCTTGCTGACGGCACCGATCCTGCCCACACTGCTGCGGCTTGCGATCCCCAATATGATCGCGATGGTCGGCAGCACGCTGGTTGCGGTCGCCGAGACCTCCTATATCGGCCGGCTCGGCACCATCCCGCTCGCAGCGATCGCGCTGGTGTTTCCGTTCGCCATGCTGACGCAGATGATGAGCGCGGGCGCGATGGGCGGCGGCGTCTCGTCTGCGATCAGCCGCGCGCTCGGCGCAGGCGACCGGAACCGTGCGGCGACGCTGGCGCTGCATGCCGCCATGATCGGCCTCTGCGGCGGGCTTTTCTTCACGGTGACGATGCTCGTCTTCGGCCGCTCGTTCTTTACGCTGCTGGGCGGGCGCGAGCGCGTGCTCGAGGAAGCCAGCGGCTATTCGCAAATGCTGTTCTCCGGCGCGGTCGCGATCTGGCTCGTCAACACGCTGGCCTCGGTGATCCGCGGCACCGGCGACATGCGTCTGCCCTCGATGGCCCTGATCGGGACGAGCGTGCTCCAGATCGCGCTCGGCGGCACGCTGGGGCTCGGCCTGTTCGGCGTGCCGCAATTCGGCATGCCCGGCGTCGCCGCCGGTCAGTTGATCGCGTTCACCTGTGCTGCGATCTTTTTCCTCTGGTATCTCTGGTCCGGCCGCAGCCGGCTGCCGCTGGATTTCCGCGCCTTCCATTTCGATCGCGCGTTGTTCTTCGACATCCTCAAGGTCGGCGCGGTCGCCTGCCTGTCGCCGCTCCAGACCGTGCTCACCATTTTGATCTTCACCAAGATCCTGGCGACCTTCGGCACCGAGATGTTGGCCGGTTACGGCATCGGCTCGCGACTGGAATTCTTGCTGATCCCGATCACCTTCGCCTTCGGCATCGCATCGGTGCCGATGGTCGGCATGGCGATGGGCGCCGGACAGGTGAAACGCGCGCGGCGCGTGGCCTGGACCGCGGCCGCGGCCTCGGGAATTACGGTCGGCCTGATCGGCCTCGTCATCGCGCTCGATCCGTCTCTGTGGGTTTCGCTCTTCACCAGGGATGCCGGCGTCGCCGCCGCCGCGCACAGCTACTTCCACTGGGCGGGCCCGACCTTTGTGTTCTTCGGCATGGGCGTGTCGCTGTATTTCTCCTCGCAAGGCGCGGCGCGGGTCGGCGGTCCCGTGCTCGCCTCCACCGCGCGCCTTCTGATCGTCGCGATCGGCGGCGGCACCCTCATGATGGCGCAGGCTCCAGCCTGGACCCTGTTCGCGCTGGTCGGCGGCGCCATGGTGGTGTTCGGGCTTTCGACCGCAGGGTCGGTCGCCTTGGTGCGCTGGGGCAAATGAGCGCAGGTCATTGCACGCAGGCAGATAAACTCAGGAATGTGATTCCATCCAGCGTTGCACTATCCTGCTGGGCTGCTATGGAGGCGCTCCACTTCGGGGCTCTCTCCATGACTTCCAGATTCGCTGCTCTCATCGTCCTTCTGGCTGCGCTCCTTGGCGCGACTGCCGCCCGTGCGCAGAGCGCCGACGGGACCTGGCTGACCCAGGCCGGCGATGCCCGCGTCAAGATCAGCAAATGCGGCGGCGGCATCTGCGGCAACGTCATCTGGCTGCGTGAACCCCACGACACCGCGACCGGCCAGCCCGCCACCGACAGCAAGAATCCCAATCCCGCCCTCGCCAAGCGCCCAATGATCGGCTTGCCGTTGTTCAGCGGCATGCAGCCTTCAGGGCCGAACAAATGGTCGGGCCAGATCTACAATGCCGACGACGGCAGCACCTATGCGAGCAGCGTGACCGTGACATCAGCGGATTCGCTGCGGGTCGAAGGCTGCGTCGGCGCGCTCTGCGGCGGCGAAACCTGGACCCGGGCGGGACGCTAGCGCTTCACGCCGTCATCGCCTTCAGCGCCGTCGCAGCCGAGGCATAGCCGCCCCGCGCGCCGTCGATGAAATGGACGTGGTCGCTGCGCAGCGCCGACGGGGTGAAGCAAGTCATCATCGCGGCGTCCTGCTGGTGGAGGCCGTAACGCACGATGCCGTCGCGCGCGGCAGTCGCAAGGCGATCGCTGAGGGCGCGTTCGAGCTCCGGCGTACAGTCGAGGATCATGCGCAGGCCGTCGTCATATTTTCGGAAATCGGAGTTCTCCACGACCTGCCGTGTATAGAGCTTCGGCACGAAGCCGCCGACCTTGAGATCGAAGCGCATGATCAGATAGACGAAAAGCGTGTAGGCCAGCACGCTGGCGCGGCGCCCGAGCAGCGGACCTCCGCGCTTGGTGCGCGCCTCATATTCCAGCCCCTGCGGCGGCCATGTCAGCGGCGGCCCTTGTGGCGGCACGGGCCGACCGGCATCCGGGCTGCGCTCGACGAGGTGGATGATGTCCTCGATCACGTTGCGGAATGCCGAGGGATCGGCGCCCTGGGCCGGCATGACCAGCACGGACAGGATCAGGCCGCGCGCAGCCGGAATCACCTCGAAGCGGCAGGACAGGCCGGAGAGATCGGGCTGCGTGCCCGCGGGCGCTTCGATGATCGCAAACTCGCCGCACTTCATCGCTGCGTCCGCCCAGGCGAGCCCGCCGCCAGAAAACATCGCATAGGACAAATTGGCCGACGGGCCGAAGCGCGCGACGCGCACGTCGAGGCCCTGCGCGCGAATGGCGCTCACCGGCACCAGCGCGACGCGCATCCGCAAATCGAGATCTTCCCGCACCCAGGTCGCGGTCGCAGCCAAAGCCTCGCGGGCCAGTTCGAGATCATTAGGCGCGACCGCAAAACTCGCGCCGTCTCCGCCGAACACGAAGGGAAATTCGCGTCCCTCCAATGCGTTCGTCACCGCCGCGATCACGGCGGCACCGGCCATGTTCACCGCCTTGTAGCGCTGCGCCGCGATGGCCTTGGTGGAATCCACGATGTCGGCAACGCCGACGCTCCAGTCGTCGGGCAGCGGCGAATACAAAGCGGGGTCCATCAGGCTGGTGAAGCCGCGAAAGACCGGAATGCCGCTATAGAACGCTGATGTCATCGGATGATGCCGGATGGTTGGGACGCGCGTCCAAAAGACATACGTAGCAGGATCGATTCGGGTTCGCCGGGGGGCGCCCTTGCAACCAGTGGCCGAAATGGACCCGGACAACAAGATGAGGGCGCGCTGCAATGCCACAGAAGGTCATTGATCGGCATCAAACAGTTGGCCGTAAATGGCGTCTAGTCTCGATGATCTCACATGGTTGCGCGGGAACATCGACGTGTCCGACTTCGACAGGAAGGACTCCATCGCTCCGGTAAGCCGGCGCACTGGCCGTGATCCGATCAGCGCGGTGAAGATGCCGGAAAGCCTGACCGCGGCCGTCGATAGCTGGGCGGAAACCCATCACCTGTCGCGCTCCGATGCCATTCGTACGCTGGTCGAGCTGGGCCTAAAGGTCGCGCCCCCGGCACTCCCGCCAGGGCACCCGCTCGCCTCGGATGCCACCAGGATCGAAGAGCTTGCAGTGCATGAACTCGAGGCGCTGCTCGATCCTGCCCTGTCTGAAGACGAACGCGAGCGCCGGATCCGCCGCCTGACCGACGGCCCGCCGGAGTTCTCACACGAACGGATTGACCTGCCGAAGCACCGGACCTGAACGTCTAGTGCAACTTCTCGCCCTCGCGCTTGCGTAGCGCGGATGAGGGTACGTCATGGCAGCCGACCAGACGGACGAATTTCTGCGGATACATTTCGTAACCGTGATCACCTGAATTTTGATGAGACATCGGTTGGCAGTGAACGGTCTGGCAGTGGACGTCGCTTTGCTGTGCGGAAGATGACTTTACCGACGCCTTGTCCGGGCTCGCAGCGGTCATTGACTGCTCCCTATCGATTAGGGCAGATCGATTGACGTAAGCCAATCGATTGCGCGGCAGCTTACGACCAAATCCGGATGATGTCATTGCGCCGGATCAATGCAATTGTGGCAGTAGAGTTCCGCCTACGCCGTGTTGCCCGCGTCGACCGTGAACACGCTACCCGTCACGTTGCGCCCGCCCTCTCCCAGCAGATATTCCACCATGCGCGCGACGTCGTCGGTCTCCGGCAGGCGGCGCAGCGCGCTGCGGCCAGCGATGCGCTTTCGGCTATCGTCGGAGAGATTGTGCGTCAGCTCGGTGTCGATGAAACCGGGCGCGATCGCGTTCACGGTGATGCCGAGCTTGCCGACCTCGCGCGCAAGCGAACGGGTGAAGCCGGTAGCGGCGGCCTTGGTCGCACCGTAAACGGAGAGGCCGTTATAGCCGGTGGTCGCGATGATCGACGAGATGTTGATGATGCGGCCGGCACCGTCGGCCATCATCTGCCGTGCGACATATTTGGTGAGAATGATCGGTGACAGCACGTTGAGCTGCACCAGCGCCTCGATCTCGGAATTGTGCATGGTCGCGAGCAGGCCTTCGGTGCCGAGGCCGGCATTGTTGACGAGGCCGTAGATCGGGCCGAATTCATCGCGCACGAGTTTTGCGAAAGCGGGAATCGCGTCGATCACGGCGAGGTCGCAGGCGCGGAAATGCAGGCGCCCCTCCGACCCGGCAATCGCCGCCTTGAGCGCGTCGCTCTCGCGCCGCGCCGCCGCGATCACGTTGTAGCCGCCATCAACAAGCCGCTGGCCGATTGCAAGGCCGATGCCGCGGCTACCACCCGTGACGAGAACATTATGCATCGGTGCGCGCCAGTTTGCCGGCCGGGGTGACGTCGAGCGCCTCGACGAAGCGGATCACCGCCGGCACCTTGTGGGACGCGAGCTGCGCGCGGCACTGATCCAGGATCTGGTCGCGGATCTCTTTCGCGCGCGCCGTATCGGTACCGTCGGCGAGGATCGCGTCGGCGACGACGATGCCGCCGGTGATCGGGCTCTTGCGTGACTTCGCCCGCGACATCCGTACGTCGGGATGACGGTTGATCACCGCCTCGATCTCTTCGGGGTGAACCTTCAGCCCACCGATATTGATGATGCCGCCGCGGCGGCCGACGAAATAGTAGCGGTCGCCGCGCAATTCGACGATATCGCCGCTATCGACATACCCGTCCGCATCGGTGAGCGCGGCCGCGTCGCGGCCGATATAGGCGTGCGCTGTGCGGGTCGAACGGATGCGTAGCGAGCCGTCGACGACCTTCATTTCGACGCCGTTGCGGTTGCCGAGATAGTCCGCCGGAAAGCCTTCCAGCCCGTCATTGACGGCAAAGCCGACGCCGGCCTCGGTTGATGCATAGGCATGACCGACGGAGGAATTCGGGAACGCCGCCTTCAGGCCGTCCAGCACCGCCTGGTCGGCGATCTCGCCGGAGAGGCGGACATAGCGCGGCGCGAACTGCGCGGCCGAGCCGCTCATCAACAATTTGCGCCAGTGCGAGGGCGTGCCGGAGATATGGGAGACGCCGCGCGCGTTCAGCCGCGTGACGTGATCGCCGAGCGCCTCATGCGGATCGGACAGCACCATCGAGCCGCCCGAGAGGACGGCGCGGAGGAATATCTGCAGGCCGCCATAGCGGCGGATGTCGTAGAACGTCGCCCATATTGGCGCGGGTCCGCGCGCCGGGCCTTCGGCGACGATGGCGCCGGTGAGTGCTTCCAGCGTATGGCCGACGATTTTCGGCACGCCCGACGTGCCCGAAGTGAGCATCAGCCACTCCGTGGCACATTCGGTCCTGGCCGGCGCAGTGGCTTGAAGCGGCAGTTGTGCGGTGACGACCAGCGGCACGCCGGTCTCGGCCCAGCGATCGGGCTCGTCGGTGACGACGGCATCGATCCCGGCATCCGCCATCAGCGCATCGAGATGCGCGGGGTTGAGATCGGGCGGGCATAGCAGCATGCGGCGGGCAATACCGTCGAGCTCGATCATGGCAAGACCCGATCGGAGCTGGTCAGACAATTTCAGCAGCACGGCGCGGCCGGACAGCTCGCCCAGGCGGCCAGCCAGGACCGTCTGCGACAGGATATCCGTCAGCGACACGACATCCTGCGCGTCCGACAGCGTGCGTCCGGTCAGCTCCGCGCCAAGATGGTCGCGGAGCGCAAAGATCTCACGCGGGGACATTTTCGTAGGCCCGCACGAAATCGCCCACGGTGGCAGGGAACGCTGCGTCCTCGGAAATGGTGAAAGGGTCGACGCCGGTCTCGTCCTCGAGGCGCGCCACCAGGATGGCGAAGGCGAGCGAGTCGAAGCCCGTCTCGTGCAGGGACAGATCGTCCGAGAGTGCGGGAAGCGCGACGTGCTGTTCCTTGGCGATCTGCTGGATCGCTTCGATGACCTTAGACCGTACCGACATGGCTGGCTCGCTTCTGTTGTCGTTCGTGTTCCGGCGGCTCTTGATGACCGCCTCCCTTGGCCGCTTGTTTACCCGACAGAAGTAAATGGCTTCTTGGACAATTCGGATAAAATTGGACCTATCTGGCGGATTTTCGCGCGGCTAGAGCCGGATCGTACCCTCGTTGATTTGCGCATATGTCTCTGCGTCCAGCGCGACATAGGCGCCGGTTTTCGGGTCCAGCATGAACAGCGGATCGGAGACCGCGCCCGGATCAAACCCCTCGCGCGCGAGCTCGCCCTTTTTCTGCTTGAACGTCTCGGTCGCATCGAGCTCGCGCGAGATGCGTATGAAGACAGGATGAGCATAGGCCGGCAGGCGCTGTGCGAGATGGGCGGGCAGCGCCTCGAGGACGAAGCCCTCGTTCACCACGATCGCGCTCATGCCGGCGCGGCCATCAGTGCCGGGGATGCTGACGCCGTAGGTGGTGGCGTCGATCACGCCGCTGAAATCGCGCACTGCGTCGTTGACCTCCGAAGTCGCGACGTTCTCGCCCTTCCAGCGAAAGGTGTCGCCGATGCGGTCGACGAAGTGGAAGAATCCCTTCTCGTCGAGCCGCATCAGGTCGCCGGTGCGGAACCAGGAATCGCCCTTGGCAAAGACATCGCGCAGGATCTTCTTCTCGGTCTCGCTCGCCTCGGTGTAGCCCTCGAAGCGGCCGCCGCCCTCATCCGCCGTGCCGATGCGGCCTATGGCTTCGCCGGGCTCGCCGCGCGCGCAGGCGATGCAAAACCCCTCTGCATTGCGCAGCGGCGCGCCGTTATCGGGATCGAGCTTGACGAGACCGGCAGGGAAACGATGCGCGAGCAGCGGCGGAACGCGGCCGATCGCGCCGGGCTGGCCCTCGACGTTGAACAGCGAGAAATTGCCTTCCGTCGCCGCGTAGAATTCGAGGATGCGCGGAATGGCGAAACGCGCCTGAAAATCGTCCCAGATATCACCGCGCAGGCCGTTGCCGCAGACGAGCCGCAGGCGATGCCGGTTCTCGTATTCCGACGGCGGCGCCTTGAGCAGGTAGCGACAGAGCTCGCCGATATACTGAAACAGCGTACAGTCGTGGCGCACAATGTCGGGCCAGAAATTCGAGGCCGAGAATTTTTCCGCGATCACCACCGCACCGCCGGCAGCGAGCATGCTGCATGGCGCGACGATGCCGCCGACCGAGTGGAACAGCGGCAGGCAATCGTATAGCCGATCCTGCGGCGTCGCGCCGGTGAGGCCGGCGAACCAAAAGCCCCAATTGAGGATGCGGCGGTGGCTGATGCTGGCGGCTTTCGGCAGGCCGGTCGTCCCGGACGTGTAGATCAGCAGGGCCCGGTCGTCGATGGTGACGTCGCCACGCTCGTCCGGCGAAAGCGGCCCGTCGTCGAGGGCGGCAAGCGCGACATCGATCGCACGTTCGCTGCGGGCATCTCCATGAGTCCAGACCTTTGCTTCCGTGTTCAGGGGTGGCGACGCGCCGTCCAGCGCATCCTTAAGCTCGTGCGCGACAATGATGTGGGCGGGCCTTGCGACACCGATGCAATGCGCGAGCGACCGGCCGACGAGCTTGGTGTTGATCAGCGCGACCACGCCACCGACCCGGCTGATGCCGAGCCAGGCCGCGACATAGTCGATGCCGTTCGGCATGATCAGCGCGACACTGTCGCCCTTGGCCACACCGGCCGAGCGCGCCCACCGCGCATAGCGATTGATGCGTTTCGAAAGCCCCTCATAGTCGAGGCTCGCGTCATCGGTGGCCAGCGCAATGCGATCGGGCTGGCGCTGCGCCCAATCATCGACGACGTCGGCGAACAGCCGGCCCGGCAACGTCTCGATCCGTGCCGTGAGCTCGATCGCCTTCAGCCAGATTTTCGAAACCGAAGGTGCGCGCGCGGCTTTCGGTTGCTCGATGACGCCGGTTGTCATGCCGTTCATTCTTTCGGAACGTGTCTGCTGGTTCCGAGAGCTTAGCTCGCACGCCCTGCCCAGGTGTTAAGAGACAAGGTAAAACCGGGTTAGTGCGCGATTAACTCTAGTCATCCTTTACCAAACCGGTGGGATGGGCGTGCGCAGTCTCGCAATCCTTGCGATAGCAAAGCCAGTTGTCGGGGCGCGCTACGCGTGCCCCCTTGCCTCGCTTGCGGCGCGAGGTGAACTGGAGAGCATGATGATCACCAAGCGACATTTCCTTCAGGCTGCAGCCTCTGCCGCAACCGTGCTCGCCACGCCACGCGCCTTTGCGATCGGCAACCCCTCCTATCCCTCGCGCAGCGTGAAATGGGTGGTACCCTATGCGCCGGGTGGGGCCACCGACGTGCTGTCGCGGCTGCTCTGCCAGCGCCTCTCCGACCGGCTCGGCCAGACCTTCGTCGTCGAGAACAAGCCCGGCGCCGGCAGCAATATCGGGACACAGGCGGTGATTACGTCCGCCCCCGATGGTCACACCCTGCTGTTGACCTCGACCGCCAACGCCATCAACGCCTCGTTCGACCCGGCGCTGCCGTATGATTTCGCCAAGGGCATCGCGCCGGTCGCCGGCGTCGCGCGAATTCCGCTGGTGCTGGTCGTCAACAACGACCTGCCGGTGAACAGCGTCGCCGACTTCATCGCCTACGCCAAGACCAATCCCGGCAAGATGTCGATTGCCTCTTCCGGCATCGGCACCTCGCTGCATCTCTCCGGCGAGCTGTTCAAGTCGCTGGCCGGCGTGCAGTTCATCCACGTGCCCTATCGCGGCTCGGCTCCCGGATTGACCGACGTGATGAGCGGCCAGATTCAGGGCATGTTCGACAACGTCACTTCATCCTTCGAGCTCGTGCGCGCCGGCAAATTGCGCGCACTCGGCGTCACCACGCGCGAGCGTTCGGAGATTTTGCCGGACGCGCCGCCGATCGCGGACACGCTCAGCGGCTACGAGACGAGTTCATTCTACGGTGTCGGCGCTCCACACGACACGCCGCGCGAGATCATCGACCTGCTCAATCGCGAAATCGACGCCGCGCTGTCCGATGCGGAGATCAAGTCCCGCATCGCCGGGCTCGGCGCGATCCCGCTGCACGGCAATGCCAGCGAATTCGGCGGCATGCTGACGGCGGAGACCGACCGTTGGCGCAAGGTGGTGGAGCTGTCAGGCATCCGGAAGCAATAGCAATCGGGCCTCGCGACGCTAGGTGACCTCGGGGAAACGGGCTATTCTTTCTGCCGGCGTTGTTCTGGCTGCGAAAGGAAAGCGACCCGTGGCTCTCGATCCCTTAGAGTTTCCCGTCCGGGCCGCGCCTTTCGAGCAGCCGCTGACAAATTTTGCTCACCGAGTGAAGGGCGGACAGGCCAGGCTGGTCGCGATCGGCTCGTCGACCACGGCGGGCGAAGGGGGTATTGCGCCCTATCCGCAGCGGCTGCTGTCGGACCTTCGGATAAAATTTCCAAACGTCGCAATCGAGGTGATCAACCGCGGCGTCGGCGGCGAAGATGCTCGTTTGGAGTTGAATCGGTTCGAGCATGACGTCTTCGATCTGAAGCCCGATCTGGTGATCTGGCAGGTCGGTACCAATTCAGTGTGGCAATCCGCCGGTCCCTCGTTCGAGGACACCACGCAAGCGATCCGCGAGGGTGTTGACCGGCTGCTCGACGCCAAGCAGATCGATGTGATCCTGATGGACCTTCAATATGTGCCGGCGCTGCTGACACCGGCCAAGGCCAGGAAGGCAAGCGCCATGGTCAAGGCGATCAGCCAGATCGCGCAGGAGAAGCGCGTCAACGTCTTCGGCCGTTTCGCGCTGATGAAGGGCTGGCATGATGTCGCCGGGATTTCGTTCGACCGCATGGTCGACCCAGGCGACGACGACAGGCTGCACGCAAGCGACTGGACCACGGACAAGATGACGTGGCAATTGACCAACGCAATCGTCGATGCTGTCAACATGGCGCCGCCCTCCTAAAAGGCACGCGGCGGCTCATCCGATGCCCCACGGACCGCCGGGACGTAATTGCCCCGCGCTAGCCGCCGCGCTGATGGCGCAAGCGCTGCGGTGGTGCGTTGAACGGATAATACGGATTGAGATCGCAGCTGGCGGAGCGGCCTGAAGCGGTAGCTCGGCACTGAGGCACGGAGGTGAAGGAGCAATCGTACCACTCCCCGCCACCCCCGTTCGCACCGGAATAGACGTGCATGCAGACGGGATAGCGCGGATCGAAGGTCTGTGCATGCGATGGCGCGGCCGTGAGCAGGGCACCGACGGTCATGATCAGGCCGAATAAGCGACGCATGAAAATTCCCCCTGAAGGCCGCATTGCGGATCGCTAGTGCACGTTCTTGTGGCGCCGGCGCGGCGGCGGCGGGGGTTGGTCGAACGCGTAGTAGGGATTGACGTCGCAGCTTGCCGAGCGGCCCGAAGCCGTGGCGCGGCACTGCGGCAGCGAGGTGAAGGAGCAGTCGAAATAGTCGCCGCCACCACCGCCAAAACCGCCGGGCATGTAGACGTGCATGCAGACCGGGTAACGCGGATCGTAGGTCTGGGCGCTGGCATCTGCCGCCGCGAACAGCGTGACAATTGCGGTGAGGGTCAGGATCGGCAGGCGCATCGGACATTCCTCGAATCGGTGGCAACGGCACGCGTTATGTCATTTCGATATGGCACAACTGCGCGGCAGAAGCGATTGTTCCTATTTCATACCTCTCCGGCTTGTGACACGCGACGAAATGAGTGAGACACAGCGCCGCAAAGATGCGGAAGCGGAAAGCACCCAGTTTTCCGGCCTGCGCGGAACGCATAACTCGCTGCAGCTCTCCTTCGACAAAGGTCGCAAAGCATCCAGCGCAGGAATCCGTTCGCTGGCCCAAGCGAACGTACTAGTCTTTCTATCACAACGCCGGCCCGGACCGACGACGTTCCAGGGCAATGAACAAGCAAATGGGCTGAAGGAAACGCACTTGCGCTCTCGGGCGCGACTCCGCTGTGCGCGGGGAGAAGATGCGCTGGCCAGGGCTGTGGTGTCAGGGCATGCAAGAGAGCTTCTCGTCTCCGTTCATCCGCTATCCGATCGGCACCTCACTGCTGATGGCGGGTATCCTGTTCGTTGGCCTCGTGGCCTATCCTCTGCTGCCGGTTGCACCGCTGCCCCAGGTCGACTTTCCGACCATTCAGCTCTCGGCCTCGCTCCCCGGCGGCAGCCCCGAGACCATGGCCTCTTCCGTGGCGCAGCCGCTCGAACGCCAGCTCGCACAGATCCCCGGCATCACGCAGATGACGTCGACCAGCTCGCTGGGTTCGGCGTCGATCACGATCCAGTTCGACCTCAACCGGAAGATCGACGCCGCCGCCAACGATGTGCAGGCAGCGATCAATGCAGCGAGCGGCCAATTGCCGAAGAACCTGCCCTCGCCTCCCACCTATCGCAAGGTCAACCCGGCGGATTCGCCGGTGATGATCCTGTCCGCGACGTCCGACACGCTGCCGCTGACCGTCGTCAGCGACCGCACCGATGCGCAGCTCGCGCAACAGATCAGCCAGTTATCCGGCGTCGCCCAAGTGTTCGTCGGCGGACAGCAGAAACCCTCGGTACGCATACAGATCGATCCGGCCAAGCTCGTCGCCAAGGGCCTGTCGCTGGAGGACGTGCGCGCCCAGATCGCGGCTGCGACCACCGACAGCCCGAAGGGCAGCATCGACGGGGCCAAGCGCGCCTACACGATCTACGCCAACGACCAGCTCACCCAGGCCCAGCATTGGCAGGACGTCATCGTCGCCTATCGCAACGGCGCTCCATTGCGGATCCGCGACATCGGTGAGGCCGTGGCAGGGCCGGAGGACATGAAGACGGCGGCCTGGGCCGACGGCAAGCGCGGCGTGTTCCTCGTCATCTTCAAGCAACCCGGCGCCAACGTCATCGAGACCGTCGATCGCATCAAGGCGCAGCTGCCGCGGCTGATCGCGGCCATCCCGCCCGCGATCTCGATCAAGATCATCAGCGACCGCACCATCACCATCCGCGCCGCCGTCGAGGACGTACAGATCACGCTCATGACCACTATCGCGCTCGTGGTGATGGTGATCTTCATCTTCCTCCGCAGCTTCTGGGCGACGATCATCCCGAGCATCACTGTGCCGCTAGCGCTACTGGGAGCCTGCTCGCTGATGTGGGTCTTCGGCTATTCGCTGGATAACCTCTCCTTGATGGCGCTGACGATCGCGGTCGGCTTCGTGGTGGACGACGCCATCGTGATGCTGGAGAACATCACCCGTTACGTCGAGCAGGGCGAGAGGCCGCTTGCTGCGGCCTACAAGGGCGCGGCCGAAATCGGCTTTACGATCGTCTCGATCAGCATCTCTCTGATCGCGGTGCTGATCCCGTTGCTCCTGATGGGCGGCATCATCGGCCGGCTGTTCCGCGAATTCGCGGTCACGCTGGCGATGGCGATCCTTGTTTCTCTGGTGGTGTCGCTGACCCTGACGCCGATGATGGCCTCGCGCTTCCTGCGCGCCAACCACGAGGCTCGGCACGGCCGCTTTTACCAGTGGAGCGAGCGGATGTTCGAAAGGGTGCTCGGCGCCTACGAACGCGGGCTCGACGTCGCGCTGCGCCACAGTTTCGTCACCCTTTGCATCTTCTTCGCGACCGTAGCACTCTCGATCTACCTCTTCATCCTGATCCCGAAGGGTTTCTTCCCGCAGCAGGACAACGGCTTCCTCACAGCCGTGTCCGAGATGCCCCAGGACATCTCCTTTGCCGAGATGAAACGGCGCCAGGTGGAGCTCAACACCATCGTGCAGGCCGACCCCGCCGTCGCTTCGATCGCGATGTTCATCGGCGGCGGCGGTACGGCACTGAACTCGGGGCGCATGTACATCACCTTGAAACCGCTGGAGGAGCGCGATGCCGGCGCACAGCAGATCATCGCGCGGCTGCGGCCCAAGATCGCCAAGGTGGAGGGCGCCAAGCTCTATATGCAGGCCTCGCAGGACGTTCGTCTCGGCGGCCGCGCCACCCGCACTCAGTTCGAATTCACGCTCCAGGACGCTAACCTCGCCGAACTGAACGAATGGGCGCCGAAAATCCTCGATGCGATGAAGACGCTGCCGCAACTGCGCGACGTCGCGACCGACCAGCAAACCGAAGGCACGACGGTTCAACTCAGGATCAATCGCGACACCGCCGCACGCTACGGCATTCAGCCGCAGCTGATCGACGACACCCTCTATGACGCGTTCGGCCAGCGTCAGGTCGCGCAATATTTTACCCAGACCAACAGCTATCACATCGTCCTGGAGATCACACCGGACCTGCAAGGGCAGCTCGGTACGCTCGACAAGATCTATCTCAAATCACCGCTTACCGGCGACGAGGTGCCGCTCTCGGTGTTCTGCAACTGGACCAATGTGCCCGTGCGACCGCTTGCGATCTCGCATCAAGGCCAATTTCCGTCGGTGACGATCAGCTTTAATCTTGCCGAGGGCGTGGCGCTGGGGCAGGCGACCGACGCGGTGCTGCACGCGGTCCGCGAGATGCGCGCGCCGCCGGCGCTGGCAACAAGTTTTCAGGGTACCGCGCAGGCATTCCAGCAATCGCTCGGCACCGTGCCGTTGCTGATCCTCGCCGCACTGGTCGTGGTCTATTTGATTCTGGGCGTGCTCTACGAGAGCTACATCCATCCTCTGACCATCCTGTCCACGTTGCCCTCGGCTGGCGTCGGCGCCGTCGCGATCCTGATGATCTTCGGCTTCGACTTCAGTCTCATCGCCCTGATCGGAGTCATTCTCCTGATCGGCATCGTCAAGAAGAACGGCATCATGATGGTGGATTTCGCCATCGCGGCCGAACGCGAGCAGCATCTCACCCCGGAGCAATCGATCCGCCAGGCGGCGCTGCTGCGCTTTCGCCCGATCATGATGACAACGATGGCCGCCCTGCTAGGCGGCGTGCCGCTGATGCTCGGAAGCGGCACCGGCTCCGAAATCCGCCAACCGCTCGGTTATGCGATGGTCGGCGGCCTTCTCGTGAGCCAGGCGCTGACGCTGTTCACGACCCCGGTCGTCTACCTCTACCTCGACCGCTTCTCCGACCTGCTCTCGCGCTGGATGGAGAAGAAGCCGCAAGCTACCGTCGCGTGCGATGAGCGGAAGGATCACGCGGCGGAATGAGCGCGGCGGCACATATGGCCTGCGCCCGCTACCCGCCGAGCCCCTGCAACACCAGCCGGTTCAGCCTTGCCGCAAACGCCGCAGGGTCCTCCGGCAGCTCGCCGTCCAGGATCTGCGCCTGTTCGAGCAGGAGCAGGCTGAGATCGTCAACCGTCTTGGAGCCGGCCTGAGCCTTCGTGATCGCCGTGACCAGCGGATGGCGCAGGTTGATCTCGAGGATCGGCTTGGTGCGCATGCCACGGTTCTGCTGAGACAGGATGCGCTCGAGCTCGCGGCTCGGGCCCTGGCTGTCGGCGACGAGGCAGGACGCGGAGCTGGTCAGACGCGTCGAGGCCTTGACGTCGCTGACGCGCTCGCCGAGCGCGGCCTTGATCACCGCGATGGTGGCGGCCTCGTCGGCGGCCGGCTCGTCCTTGTTCGCCTCGTCGGCCTCGTCGACGCGCGGGATCAGGTCGAGATTGAGATCGCCCTGGCTCAGCGACTTCAGCGGCTTGCCGTCAAACTCCGAGGGCATCGAGGTCCAGAAGGCGTCGACGGGATCGGACAGCAGCAGCACTTCGATGCCGCGCGCAGTCGCCGCCTCGAGCCGGGGGTTCGACTTCAGCCGCTCGATACTGTCGCCGACGAGGTAATAGATCTCGGTCTGGTTCGGCTTGAAATCGGCGATGACGTCCTTGAGCGAGCGCTTCTCGCCCGAGGTCGTGGTGAAACGCGACAGCGCGAGCAGCTTTTCGCGGCGCTCGAAATCCTCGTAGATGCCTTCCTTCAGCACCGCGCCGAAGGCCTCCCAGATTTTCGCGAAGTTCTCCGGATCCTTCTCCGCAAGGCTTTCGAGCTCGGACAGTACGCGGGTCGCTACGGCCTTGCGGATCTGCGCGAGTTGCGGATTGTTCTGAAGCATCTCGCGGGAGATGTTGAGCGGGAGATCCTCGCTGTCGACGACGCCGCGGATGAAGCGGAGATAGCCCGGCAGCAGATCGGCATCGTCGGTGATGAACACGCGGCGGACATAGAGCTTGACGCGCCCCTTGCGGTTTGGCTCGAACAGGTCGAACGGCTTTGTCGATGGCGCGAACAGCAGCACGGCGTAGGAGTAACGCCCCTCCGCGCGATAATGCAGCGTCATCGCGGGATCGTCGAAGGCGGAGGCGATCTGCTGATAGGCCTTCTTGTAGTCTTCCGGCGTGAGCTCGGATTTCGAGCGCTGCCAGAGCGCGCTTGCAGAATTGATCTGGCGCGGTTCGCCCTCTTCGGGCACGAGCTCGATGGGGAAGAGGATGTTGTCGGAATAAGCGCCGATGATGCGCTCGATCTCGTAAGCTTCGAGATATTTCTTCGCATCGTCCTTGAGGTGCAGGACGATCTCGGTGCCGCGCTGCACGCGGCCCGCATCCTCCTCGCTGGCACGCGCGATCTCGAAGCCCGAGCCGCCCGAGGACATCCAGGTCCAGACGTCGCTCTCGCCGGCGCGGCGGCTGACCACGACGATCTTGTCGGCGACCATGAAGGCGGAATAGAAGCCGACGCCGAACTGGCCGATCAGGCCGAGACCATCCTTGGCCTCCTTGAGCTTCGACACGAAGTCCTTGGTGCCCGAGCGGGCGATGGTGCCGAGGTGGTCGATCAGCTCCTGCCGCTCCATGCCGATGCCATTGTCGGCGATCGCAAGCGTTCCGGCCGTCTTGTTCGGAATGATCCGGATCTTGAGCGCGTCGCCGTCACCCAGCAGCGCCGGAGTAGCGATAGCCTCATAGCGCAGCTTGTCGCAGGCGTCCGATGCGTTCGAGACGAGCTCGCGCAGGAAGATGTCGGTCTCGGAATAGACGGAGTGCACCATCAGGTGCAGAAGCTCGGAAACCTCGGCCTGGAAGGGCTGCGTATGCACAGCCGTGTCTGACGTCGTCATGCGTTTACCCGGTCAATCGAAAGGGGAAGAAACCCGGGATATAACGCGAGGGGGCAGGGGATCAAGTGGACGGCAGCAATCGCCCTCCGGACGGAGGGCGACTTGTCCGTGGCAAATGCCGGTCAGGTCACGCAGCGGCCGGGCTGGAGCAGTTTTGCGACCTCGGTCAGGGAGCTGACCATCGGCTCGCAGGCGATCGTCGGCTTTTTGCGGCTCTGCTTCTGGTCCGGGAGCAACACCGGCGGCTTGGCGTTGCCGGCCTCGATCACTGCGGGGACCCGCAGCAGCACCGACGTGTCGGCCAGATCGTTCAGCCGCATCGACACGGTGCGGGTCGGAACCTCAGCCTGCTTGATGTCGGCCAGCCGGTCGGCTTTGCTGGCGCGATTGACGTTATGGCCCGGCTTGTCAGCGACCGCCTGCCAGCGGTCGGCCAGATCATGGCCGGAGGCCAGCTGCACGGCGCCCACCTGGACAGCGCCAAGCGTCGCGGCGATCGCGACCGCGCCTAAAAATACCTTTAGAATCTGTGACATGGCTGTCGGTCCCTCGCCCCATGGCGATCGCGGGAACAACGCGAGGAGAGGACCCAGAGTTCTCAGTCGTTAAGATCACTTAACCGTGTGCGAAAGGGCACGGTCCCCGCGAAAAAAATTTCGCAACCGCCTGGAACGACTTTCGCGGACGGGAGTCGTCTCAACAGCCGGCTATTCCCCCCTGCCCCATAAGCCGGTGACGTAGGGCGCGACTGTGGTGATGCCAGTCGCGCCTTACTTTTGTCTGGAGTTCAGTTCGCCTTCCCCGCCAGCCAATCCCGACCCTCGGCATAGAGCTTCTCGACCTCAGGCCCGGTCAGGCCCGGCATGTCGCGCTTGACCTTGTAGCCGATCAGCTCCTGCATGTAGGCGAGGTGGCGGTAGCCTTCCGGGAGCGCGGCAAGGGCTTTCTGGTCGAGCTGAAGTGTCGCGGCGGGATCGACCGGGTCGATCCGGTCCTTCTCGTAGATCGGCTGGCGGCGGACGATGCCCCATTTTCCCTGCCGCTTCTCCAGGAAATCGTAGAAGCGCCCGGTGCAGACCACGTCGCAGGGCACGTCGTGCACCGGCGCGCGCTGCGAGATGGTCATCTTGGTCTGCGCGATGGCGCGCGCCCCCTCGAGGTCGATACTGGTGCCGCCGAGGAAATGCAGGATGCGCACGCCCTTGGCGAACCCCTCCTGGCTGACCCGCATGAAATCCCGCGCCGGCCCCTGAAACCAGGTGGCGGACATCCAGCCTTCCTCGTGCCAGACCGTGGCAAAGCGCTCCCAGTCGCCGGCATCGCGCCACACCGCCCAGTTCTCGACGAGGTCGCGAATGGCGAGGCGGTCGAGGAGTTGCTGGTCCATGAACACGTCTCCGATGGCACCGCGGCTGCAACGCGGCCGCTGCACGAGGTATGAGCGGCGAATTCGATGGCCGTCAAGCGTGGCAACCGGTCAACGAAAATCCGGCGCACCTTGCGGCACGCCGGATCGGGATTTCGTCAAATGCCTGGCGCAGGCGCTTCCTTACGCCGCCGGCACTTTCGGCGCGCGGTTGCGCGAGTTGCGCTGGAAGAACAGCGCCTGGCTCGCCACCGCCGACACCATCGCCGGCTGGAATGGCTTTGAGATCAGGAACGCCGGCTCGGGACGCTCGCCGGTGAGGAAGCGCTCAGGGTATGCCGTGATGAACACCACCGGCACCTCGAAGGTGCGGAGCAGCTCGTTGACGGCGTCGAGGCCCGACGAACCATCGGCGAGCTGGATGTCGGCGAGGATCAGGCCAGGACGCTTGTTCTTTGCCAGCGCGACCGCATCGGCGTGGGTGCGGGCGACGCCGACGACATTGTGCCCGAGGTTCTTCACCAGGCTCTCAAGATCCATGGCGATGAAGGTCTCATCCTCGATGATCAGCACGTCGGTGGCGATCTCGGCGGCCATCTCACGCCCTGCGGCATCCGCAAGCCGCCGCGTCTCGCCGACGTCGGTGCCGAGAATGTAGCCGACCTCTTCCTCCGAAAAGCCCTCGAGCGAGAGCAGCAGGAAGGCCTGCCGCGGCAACGGCGTGATGTTGGACAGCCGTCGCTCCGGCGGCATCGGCAGGTTCGTCACCTCCGAATCGTCGTTGACGGAAACGGAATTCCAGATTTGGGTGAACAGCCGGAACAGGCCGGCGCGCGGCCCGTGGCTCTCGTCGAGCACCGACGGATCTCCCAGCATGGCTTCCAACATGGCTGCGACATAGGCGTCACCGGAGGACTGGCTGCCCGTCAGGGCGCGTGCGTACCGGCGCAACAACGGCAAGTGTTCAGCAACGAGCTGTGAACGGGACATCCCCACTCCATATCATCTTCGGGCCGACCTTGACGTGCAGGCGTTAGGCGGGGGGCCCGGGTTCCCCTGCTGGGCTGATTACGCCTCAGACCAAGAAAAGTTCCGCATCGGGGCGGAACTTTTTCTCGCAACTCGCATTGAGCCTATCCAGGGAACGGCTCCCGGTTGAGAGAACTTCTCGATTTTACAGTTACTTAACTCGGGGAAACGTGGAACAGGTCATGAAAGATCTCAAGTCTCAAGCCAGCAAAAGCACGACCCCCGGCAAGGGAGGGCTCACTCCGGAGATTCAGTCCCGGATCGGGCACCAGCTGCGCGCCATGTACGACGACGTGGTGCGGCAGGGGGTTCCGGACCGGTTCGCGGAACTGATCAAGAAACTTGATGCGCCGGGAGCGACACCCCAAGTGGAAAATGGTGGCGGCTCTAACGACAACAACAATGGGAGGGATTGATGCCTCTCACGGACTCCCTGCGTAACGACATCCTGGCGGCCGTGCCCAGTCTGCGCGCGTTCGCCATCTCGCTCAGCGGCAATGCCGATCGCGCCGACGATCTTGTCCAGGAGACGCTGTTGCGCGCGCTCGCCAACATCGACTCGTTCCAGCCCGGCTCAAATCTGCCGGCGTGGCTGTTCACGATCCTGCGCAACCTGTTCCGCTCCGACTATCGCAAGCGGCGGCGGGAAGTCGAGGATGCCGAAGGCAACTATGCCAAGACGCTGAAGACGCAGCCCTCGCAGAACGCCCATCTCGAGTTCGAGGAATTCCGCACGGCGCTCGACAAGCTTCCGCAGGACCAGCGTGAAGCGCTGATCCTCGTCGGCGCCTCCGGCTTCTCCTATGAGGATGCGGCCTCGATCTGCGGCTGCGCGGTGGGCACGATCAAGAGCCGCGTCAACCGCGCGCGCTCCAAGCTCGCGGCGCTGCTCTATGTCGACGGCGCGGAGGATTTCGGGCCCGACGAGACCATTCGCGCCGTGATCGGCGGCAGCGGGGGCTGACGGCGGGCGTTATTCGGATTGAGACCGCGATGAAGGCGGCCGCTTCCGCGGCCGTCTTCGTATGTCTGACGTGATCGCGTCTGAAACGTGATGCGGGGCGTGCGCCGCCTCGATCACCGATCCACGCCTGATTACTTGTCCACGAAGGTCACGGTCTCGGCCACACTCGCACGCGACGTGCGGTAGCTGTTGACCTTATGGGCGTTGTCGGCATAGCCGAACGAAATGCCGCAAACGATGCGGCGATCATCAGGCAGATTGAAATGGCGGCGGATCAGGCCGGAGTGGCGCGCGAGCGCCGCCTGCGGAATCGTACCGAGCCCGAGCGCCTGCGCGGCCAGCATGAAGTTCGAGACATAGGCGCCGCAATCGATCGCACCGTAGATGCCGAGCGGCTCGTCGGTGTGGATGATGGCCACATGCGGCGCGCCGAAGAAATTGTAGTTCTCTAGCGCCTGCTTCGCGTACGCCGTCTTGTCTCCGCGCGCGATGCCGAGGGTGTTGTAGAGCTGAAAACCGCTCTCGCGGCGGCGTTCGAGGTACGCGCCGAGATATTCGCGTGGCGGCGGGAAATCATAGTCGTCCCCGAGACCGCCCGAAGCCTCCTTATAAATCAGATTGCGGAAACGCTCCTTGGCCTCGCCGCTGGCGATGACGATCTGCCAGGGCTGGCTGTTGCACCAGGACGCCGTGCGCTGCGCGGTGGTCAGCAAATGTTCGATCGTCGCGCGATCGACCTCCTTGGCCAGGAAGGCACGGACCGAGTAGCGCTCGTTGAGCAGCTCTTCGAGCACGCCGATGCGGTCGTCTTGCTTTACTTGTGCGTCCATGGATCAACTCGCGCCTTCTCTTCGTAAGGTGGGCAAAGGCGCATAGCGCCGTGCCCACCGACAGACTTACCTCGGCGCATCTGCATATGGTGGGCACGCTTCGCTTTGCCCACCCTACAAGATACAGCGAGAGGCTAGATCACCGTCCCTTGGTCGGAATCTTGTTATACGGCACGTCCTTGTCGACGCGGATGTCGCCCGGCAATCCCAGCACGCGCTCGGCGATGATGTTGCGCAAGATCTCGTCGGTGCCGCCCGCGATGCGCATCGAAGGCGAGGACAGCAGCATCTGCTGGAACTGGCCCTGCACGGTCTCCTCGTCAGTGCCGGTGAGAACGCCGGCCGCGCCCTGGAGGTCCATCGCATAGGTCGCGATGTCCTGGAGCATCATGCCGGACACGAGCTTGCCGATCGAATTCTCCGGCCCCGGCCGTTCACCCTTGGACAGCGCCGAGATCGCGCGGTAGCTGGTGTATTTCAACCCGCTCGACTTCACCGCCCAGCTCGCGAGTTTTGAGCGCACGGCGGGATCGTCGATGGCGAGGCCATCCTCCATCATCAGATTGGAGCAGAACTCGAACATCTCGGGCACGCCGGTCGCAAGCCGCGAGCCGATCGACATCCGCTCGTTCATCAACGTGGTCAGCGACACGCTCCAGCCCTCGCCGACGGCGCCGAGGCGCTGGCTGTCGGGAATGACGACGTCGGTGAAATAGACCTCGTTGAACTCCTGCATGCCGTTGGCCTGCTTGATCGGCCGCACCTCGACGCCAGGGCTCTTCATGTCCAGGAAGAACATGGTGAGACCCTTGTGCTTGGGCACATTGGGATCGGTGCGCGCGATCAAAAGTCCGTAGTCGGAATAGTGCGCGCCGGAGGTCCAGATCTTCTGGCCGTTGACGACCCAATTGTCGCCCTTCTTCTCCGCGCGCGTGCGCAAGCCCGCGACGTCGGAGCCCGCCGACGGCTCGGAGAACAGCTGGCACCAGATCTCCTCGCCTGCGGCCAGCTTCGGCAAATGGCGCCGCTTGGCGTCCTCGCTGCCAAAAGCCATCACGGTTGGGCCGCACATGCCCTCGCCGATCTGGAACGGCTGCGTCAGCTTGCCGTAGACGCCTTCCTCCTGCTGCCAGATCACGCGCTCGATCGGCGTCGCACCCCGGCCGCCATATTCCTTCGGCCAGTGCAGGCAGGCCCAATTGCCCTCGAACTTCTTCTTCTGCCAGGCCTTGCCGACATCGACGATGTCGTGCTTGGCAAGCCGGATGCGGCCGAGCGAGGATTTCGACAGCTCGGCCAAGAACTCCTTCGGCGCGTTGGCCTCGACCCATTTGCGTGCGGTCTCGCGGAATGCGGCTTCCTGCGGGGTGTCGTCGAAATTCATGGCGGACCTCTTCGTTCTTGCTCTGTCTTAGTCCCTCATGGTGAGGAGGCGCGCAGCGCCGTCTCAAACCACGAGGCCCCCAGTCGGGCCTGCATCCTTCGAGACGCCGCGTTCCGCGGCTCCTCAGGATGAGGATCATCAACCTCTTCCCTTCGTCGGGATCTTGTTGAACGGCACGTCCTTGTCCACCCGGATGTCGCCGGGCAGGCCCAACACCCGCTCCGCGATGATGTTGCGCATGATCTCGTCGGTGCCGCCTTCGACGCGGGTACCAGGCGCGCGCAGCAGCATCGCCTGGAAACGGCCGGCGAGTTCGGAATCTTCAGGACCGCTGATCACACCGGCGGCGCCTTGCAGATCCAGCGCGTAGGTCGCGACATCCTGGATCATGGAGCCCGCGACCAGCTTGCCGATGGAATTTTCCGGCCCCGGCCGCTCGCCCTTAGACAGCGCCGAGATCGCGCGCATGCTGGTGTATTTCAGCCCGCTCGCCTTCACCGCCCAGCTCGCCAGCTTCGCGCGCACCGCGCGGTCCTCGATTGCCGGGCCATCGTCCAGCATCAGGCTGGAGCAATATTCGAACAGCTCGGGGAAGCCTGTCGAGACGGCCGCGCCGATCGCGCTGCGCTCGTTCATCAGCGTGGTCAGCGAGACGTTCCAGCCGTCACCGACCTCGCCGAGGCGCTGATGATCGGGAATGCGAACATTGGTGAAATAGACCTCGTTGAAGTCGGAAGCGCCGCTGGCCTGCTTGATCGGCCGCACCTCGACGCCGGGGCTCTTCATGTCCAGGAAGAACATGGTCAGGCCCTTGTGCTTGGGCACGGTCGGATCGGTGCGGGTGAGCAAAATGCCGTAATCGGAATAGTGCGCGCCCGACGTCCAGATCTTCTGGCCGTTGATGACCCACTCGTCGCCGTCTTTCTCCGCGCGCGTGCGCAGGCCCGCAACGTCGGAGCCGCCCGCGGGCTCGGAGAACAGCTGGCACCAGACCTTTTCGCCGGAGGCGAGCGGCGGCAGATAGGCGCGCTTGTGCTCCTCGCGCGCGAACGCCATCATGGTCGGCCCGCACATGCCGTGGCCGATGATGAACATGCGGGATAGCTGGCCGAACGGCCCCTCTTCCTGCTGCCAGATCACACGCTCGATCGGCGACGAGCCGCGGCCACCATACTCCTTCGGCCAGTGCAGACAGGCCCAGCCGGCATCGGCCTTCTTCTTCTGCCAGGCCTTTGCGACGTCGAGGATGTTGGCGTTCTTCAATTGCGTGCGGCCGAGCGAGGACTTGCGAAGCTCTTCCTCATACTGCTTCGGTGCATTGGCCGCGATCCAGGCGCGAGCAGTGGCGCGAAATTCAGCTTCCTGCGGGGTATCGTCGAAGTTCATGGTTCTATTCTCTCTGTCATTCCGGGGCGCGCGAAGCGCGAACCCGGAATCTCGACGTTATTCACTCATCTCTGGATTCTCGGATGTGCAATTGCACATCATAGTTCGCCGCTCTGCGGCGCCCCTGAATGACGATAACGTCACGCCGCGTTCTTCTTGCGCATACGGTCGATCAACTGGTCTTCCCAATAGGACAGGCTGCCGAGCCCGAGCGCCATGGCGTTGGCACGGCGGTAGTACATGTGGCAGTCGAACTCCCAGGTGAAACCCATGCCGCCGTGAACCTGGATGTTGTTCTTGGCGCAGTGCTGGAACGCCTGCGTCGCGCTGATGCGCGCGGCTGCAGCCGCTTCCGGCAATTCGGATGCATTGGTCGAGAGCGCCCAAGCGCCGTAATAGCTGTTGGAACGTGCCAGCGTCGCCGACACGTACATGTCTGCCAGCATGTGCTTGACGGCCTGGAACGAGCCGATCTGTCGGCCGAAGGCGATGCGGTCGAGCGCGTAGTCGCGGCCCATCTCCAGCGCGCGGTCGGAGCCGCCCACCTGCTCGAACGCGCAGAGCACCGCGGCGCGATCGAGCACTTGAGTCAAGATGCTCCAGCCTTCGCCGGCCGCGCCTAGCGGCTCTGCCTTGCAATCCCTGAAAGTGATCTCGGCCTGTCCGCGGGTCGGATCGAGGTTGGTCAGGCTTCTCACCTCGACGCCGCCGTCCTTGAGATCGACGATGAATAAGGAGATGTCGCCGTCGCGCCCGCTCGATCCCGTGCGTGCCGCGACCACCGCGAAGTCGGCGATCGCGCCATCAGCGACCGGCTTCTTGACCCCGTTGAGCACGCCATTCGCAGCCGTGAGCTTGACGTTCTTCGGCGACGGATTGCCCTTGCCCTCGAACAGCGCCAGCGTGCCGATCGCCTCTCCCGAGGCAATCGCCGGCAACCATTTCTTCTTCTGCGCATCGCTGCCGGCAATCAGCAGCGCTTCGGCAGCGAGGTAGACGGTGGAGGAAAACGGCACCGGTGCGTTCGCCCGGCCCATTTCTTCGGCGATCACGCAGAGCTCGAGATGGCCGGCACCGGCGCCCCCAAAGTCCTCTGGGATTGCGACGCCGAGAAAACCCATCTCGGCGAGGCCTTTCCACAGCTCCTTGTCGTACGGCGCCTTGCCGTCGAGGACTGCGCGCACCGCCTTGGGTGGGCATTTCTCGGCGAGGAATTTGCGCGCCTGATCGCGGAGCTGCTTCTGGTCGTCGGAGAAATCGAAGTTCATGGCGCGTATCCCGTCATTGTTGTTCTGTAGGATGGGTGGAGCGAAGCGATACCCATCAACTGTCTGACTACGAGCGATGGGTTTCGCTGCGCTCTACCCATCCTACGGCGTTCATTTCAACACGATCACATCCCGGTCGGGCTTGTCGGCATAAAGCCGCTCCACCAGGGCGGCACGGCGCTCCAGGCCGGCGCGCTGGTTGATGTAGCCCTTGTCGGTGAGCTCGTTGCCGTCGATCGAGGGCGGTTCCGCCATCAGCATGGCGCGCGCGATGATACGGCTGCTGGCGCCTTCGCACTCCTTGTTGTGAGCCTCCAGCCCGCGCCTGAAGCAGGCGATCACCTCGGGATGCTTCACTGCGTCTCCGAAGCTGAGATCGGGATTGCCGACGAGCTGGCGGCAGGCATGCAGATTCGGCCAGGCCAGCAGGCCGATGAAGGCGCGATCCTGCCCCGCGACCAGCGCGTCGTGCACGACCGGCGTCGCAGCGGCGATCGCATCCGTGCGCAGCGAGCCGACATGGACGAAGGTGCCGGTGGTCAGCTTGAAATCCTCGACCACGCGCCCAGCAAAGATGATGCCTTTCACCGGATCGGTTTCGTCGACGAAGACGCCGGCGTCACCGATGCAATAAAAACCTTCCTCGTCGAACATTTTCTTCGTCAGGTCAGGCTGGCCGAAATATCCCGGCGTCACGTTGACGCCGCGCAGACGCAGCTCGTATTTCGAGCCGCAAGGCACCATCTTCAACTCGACGCCGGGGAACGGCAGGCCGATCAGGCCGACGCGCTCGGTGTCCCAATAGGTGCCGGTCGAGGTCGGCGCGGTCTCGGTCGAGCCCCAGCCGGTGTAGAACACGATGCGCTCGCCAGTGGTCTTCACGGCCAAAGCCTGCATGCGGTCGTAGAGATCATCCGGCAGTCGTGCGCCGCCATAGGCCATGATCGAGAGGTTCTTGAAGAAGGACCGGCACAGCGCCTCGTCCTTCTCCATGGCCGCGGCGAGCGCGGCATAGCCGGCGGGCACGTTGGCGTAATAAGTCGGCGAGATCTCGCGCAGATTGCGCAGCGTCTCATCGAACTGGCCCGGCATGGGCCGGCCGTCGTCGATATAGAGTGTGCCGCCGTCGACCAGGATCGGGTGGAACGCCGCATTGCCGCCCATCGTGTGGTTCCAGGGCATCCAGTCCAGCATGGTCGAGATCGGACCGCCGGGATCGCGCGGCCGCACCTGCATCATCATCGCCGCATTGGCGCACATCATCGCTTGCGTGTTGATGACGGCCTTGGGCATGCCGGTCGAGCCTGACGTGAACAGCAGTTTGCCGACGGTCTCAGGCGTGATCTTTGCAATCGACGTTTCGACATCGGCAGTCACGGCCGTCGCCGCGAGCGCGGCAAAGCTGACGCTCTCGATGCCCTCGCAGGGCCGCAAGACGTGAACGACGGTGACGCCGGTGAGATCGAGGGCTTTCAGCGCCTTCTCGAAAGTCGGGCCGTCCTGCACCATCACCACGCCGGGCTTGATCAGGTCGAACAAATATTTCAGCTTGACGTGATCATGGCTCATCAAGGAGTAGGCGGGCGACACCGGCGCGGCGGGTACGCGAGCCTGCATCGCGGCCTGCGTCATCAGCGCGTGCTCGATCGAATTGCCGGAGAGGATCGTGACCGGGCGGCCGTCGAGCGCGAGATTGAGCAGGCCTTGCGTCAGCGCATCCACGGTGCGCTTGGCCTTCCCATAGGACACCTTACGCCATTCGCGGTTAGGGCCGCCGCGCTGGGCAAGCCAGATCCGCTCGGGCGCTTCCTTCGCCCATTTTGCCAGCGAAGCCGGGATATGCTTCTCGTAGGTCTGCAGCGGGATGCGCGACTTCAGCACCACCGTGCCGTCGTCGCGGCGCTCGACATCGATGTCGCGCGCAAGCCACTTGACCTTGCGAAAGGCGGGCTTCGTCATCACCGCCGCCGCGCTTCCACTCATTGTGCGTCTCCCGGAATTTCTCGTCCTTTACGGATCTTCATTGTCAGCGCCTGATATAGACAGGCTTTCGCTTCTCAAGGAAGGCCCTGATGCCTTCCGAAAATTCCTCGGAGCGGCTGCACAGGACCTGGTTGCGATCCTCCATCGCGATCACGGCTTCCAGCGATCCGGCATCGACGCTCATGTTGAGACATTCCTTGGACAGGCGCAGGCCCACGGGCGAGGCCGTGATCATCGCGTCGACATAGGGTTCGGCGGCATCATCGAGCTTGTCCTCCTCGACGACCTCGGAGACCAGCCCGACCGCGAGCGCCCGTTCGGCGCCGATGAAGCGCCCTGTGAGGATCAGCTCCGAGGCAACGGAGACACCGACAAGGCGTGGCAGGAAATAGCTGGTGCCGATGTCGCAGCCGCCTAGGCCGAGCTTGATGAAAGCGCAGTTCATCCGCGCCGATCTCGTCGCGATGCGGATGTCAGAGGCGAGCGCCAGCGCAAAGCCGCCGCCAGCGGCCGCGCCCTGCACCAGAGAGATGATCGGCTGCGGACAGCGCCGCATCAGCATCACGATGTCGGCGATGCGCCGCTGCGAGTCCAGCGACTCCGTGACACCGGGCGGCTCCTGCTGGCCGGCACGACGCTGCATCGCCGCCTTGAGATCGAGCCCTGCGCAAAAATTCTTGCCGGCGCCCTTCAGCACCACGACGCGCGTGTCGCGGTTGCGCTGAAGGCCCTGGAAGTAAACATTGAGCGCGTCGATCAGCGCAGGATCGAGCGCGTTGAGGTGTTCGGGACGATTGAGCGTCACGGTGTCGACGCCGTCATTGTGCTCGATCAGCAGCGGTTGGGACATGAGGCGCCTCGTGCTTGCCGCCATTCGCGGTGCCGATTGCTGCGCCCTCTCCCCTTGTGGGAGAGGGCATGTACGCTGTGAGCTCGGAATTCGCCTGGGTGAGGGGTCTGTCTCCGTGGATAGAGACCCCTCATCCGGCGCGCAAGAGCGCGCCACCTTCTCCCGCGAGGGGAGAAGGAAAAGAGCCCTACCGCGGCGCCATGCGGATCGCGCCGTCGAGGCGAATGGTTTCGCCATTCAGCATCGGGTTCTCGACGATGTGCACGGCCAGCGAGCCGTATTCATTGGCGTCGCCGAGACGCGCGGGATGCGGCACCTGGGCACCGAGGCTCTTGCGGGCCTCTTCATTCAAGCCCATCAGCAGCGGCGTCAGGAACAGGCCGGGCGCGATGGTGTTGACGCGGATCTTTTGGCTCGCGAGATCGCGCGCCGCCGGCAGGGTAAGGCCAACGACACCGCCCTTCGAAGCGGCATAAGCGATCTGGCCGATCTGGCCTTCGTAAGCCGCGACCGACGCCGTGTTGACGATGACGCCGCGTTCTTCACCGACCGGCTCGATCGTGACGAGGCGCTCGGCGAACAGACGCAGGCAGTTGAAGGTGCCGATCAAATTGACATTGATGATGCGCGCGAACTTTTCCAGCGGGTAGACGCCGTCGCGGCCGACGATGCGCTGCGAGCCACCGATGCCGGCGCAGTTCATCAGCACGCGCGCGACGCCGTGCGCAGCTTCCGCCTTGGCGATCGCCGCCTTGATCTGCTCCTCGCTGGTGACATCGGCGTGGAGCGCGATGCCCTTCACTTCGGCGGCAACCTTCTCGGCGTTTTCCTTGCTCTGGTCGATCACGCCGATCTTGGCGCCCTTGGCGGCCATGGCGCGGGCGGTCGCGGCACCGAGGCCCGACCCGCCGCCCGTGATGAGAACGGCTACGTCTTTCAACTGCATCGCAAATACCTTTCCTCTACCTTTTCCTTGGGCGTTTCTTCTCTAGACTTCTGCGTTCTGGCCGGATTATCCGGCCGCGGCAGCTTCCTCGATATTCGTGAGGATGCCGCCGCAGATCAGCGTTTCCATGTGCTTGATATATTGCCGGCAAACGTCGTCGGTGACCGGGCCGACGCCGGTCGCGCGCGACATCGCGTGCCGGCCGAAGAACAGATGATCGCAGGCGCCGATCAGGCTGGTGTAGAACAGCACCGGATCGGTGGCGCGGAATTCGCCCTGGCTGACGCCTTCGGCGAGCAGGCGCCGATGGAAATCCAGCAGCGGCGCGACGAAAAATTTCGAGACTTCGTCCGCGGAGCCCGCGACGCTCTCGTGCAGCAGATAGTGGATCAGCCGGTTCATGTAAGGAAACCGGTGATAGGCGCGAATGATGCCGCCGATATGCAGCTTCAGCTTCGCGGTCGGCGTGATCGGCTGGGCCAGCAGGTATTCGAGATTGGAGAGTTCCGTTCCCGCGTCGCGCTCAAGCAGCGCCAACAGCAGGCCATCCTTGTTGCCAAAGTGGTATTTGACCAGCGCAGCGTTGGCGCCGGACTTCTGGGCGATGTCGCTCAGCGAAATCTCGATCGAGGAGCGTTCGATCATCAGCTCGCTCGCGGCCACGAGCAATTTCTCTGCCGTGGAATTCTTTGCGCTTGGGAGCCTGTTCGGTACGCTGGTAGTCACGGAGATCCCTGATTTTGGCGCGAGAGCGGCCGCAGATAAGCCCAAGCAGCGCCTCCCCACAAGAGTTAATTGATCGATTGACTAAACAGCCAGTCGCCCCTTAAATCCGCCCCGACAACCAGCCGTTCAAAATAATCCAGGGAGAAACCGACATGGCCGAGGCTTATATCGTCGCCGCTGCGCGTACCGCCGGTGGGCGCAAGGGGGGCCGCCTCGCCGGATGGCATCCGGCCGATCTCGCCGCGAAGGTGCTGGACGAGCTGGTCGACCGCACCAAGGTCGATCCTGCGCTGGTCGAGGACGTGATCATGGGCTGCGTCATGCAGGTCGGCGAGCAGTCCAACAACGTCGCGCGCAACGCGATCATGGCCTCGAAGCTGCCGGAGAGCGTGCCGGGCACCTCGATCGACCGCCAATGCGGCTCCTCGCAGCAGGCGCTGCACTTCGCAGCCCAGGCCGTGATGTCCGGCGCGATGGACGTGGTGATCGCCGCCGGCGTGGAATCGATGACGCGCGTGCCGATGGGCCTGTCGTCGCAGCTTCCCGCCAAGAACGGCTTTGGCAATTACAAGAGCCCGGGTATCGAGCACCGTTATCCGAACATCGTATTCAGCCAGTTCACCGGCGCGGAGATGATGGCCGAGAAGTACGGTCTCTCCAAGGATGAGCTCGACGAATACTCCTACAACAGCCATCAGCGCGCGATCGCGGCAACACAGGCCGGTCATTTCAAGACGGAGATCGTGCCGCTCGAGATCACCCGCGCCGACGGCTCCAAGGACACCCACCACATCGACGAGGGTATCCGCTTCGACGCCACACTCGACGGCATCAAGGGCGTCAAGCTGATCGCCGAGAACGGCAAGCTCTCCGCGGCCAGCGCCAGCCAGATCTGCGATGGCGCCTCCGGCGTGATGGTGGTGAACGAGCGTGGCCTGAAGCAGCTTGGCCTGAAGCCGCTGGCGCGCGTCCACCACATGACCATGATGGGCGGCGATCCCGTGATCATGCTCGATGCTCCGCTGCACGCCACCAAGCGCGCGCTGGAAAAGGCCGGCATGACGATCGACGATATCGACCTGTTCGAAGTCAACGAGGCCTTTGCTTCGGTACCGACGGGGTGGTTGAAGACCACGGGCGCCGATCCGGAACGTCTCAACGTCAATGGCGGCGCCATCGCGCTCGGCCATCCGCTCGGCTGCTCCGGCACCAAGCTGATGACGACGCTGGTGCATGCCCTGCATCAGCGCGGCAAGCGCTACGGCCTGCAGACCATGTGCGAAGGTGGCGGCATGGCCAACGTGACGATCGTGGAGCGGCTGTAAGCTGCTGCCTCGTTGGTCACCACATTAACGGTGTCGTCCCGGCGTAGGCCGGGACCCATAACCGCAGGAGTTTGTGGTTAGGGCGAGCTGTGGCGACATCGCGCTTCAACAATTTGCAGCAGTGGGTATGGGTCCCGGCCTTCGCCGGGACGACACCATTTATGCCTTGGGACCGCGCTTATGACTCACCCCTCCATCCACGCCCGCGCCACGCCCGACAAAATCGCCTACCAGATGGCCGGGACCGGCAAGGCGATCACCTATCGCGAGCTCGACGAGCTTTCGAACCAGGGCGCGCACCTGTTCCGCTCGCTCGGGCTGAAAGCCGGCGACCACATCGCGCTGCTGATGGAGAACCGCCTCGCCTTCATGGAGATCTGCTGGGCCGCGCAACGCAGCGGGCTCTATTACACCGCGATCAGCCGCTATTTGAAGCAGGACGAGATCGACTACATCATCGCCGATTGCGGCGCCAAGGTCGTGATTACGACGCCCAAATGCGCCGATCAGATCAAAGGCCTAATAAAGGGTGCAGCCGGCGAGCCGGTCTTCTACATGATGGATGAGCCGCAAGCCGGCTTCCGCTCCTACGACAAGGAAGCGGCCGCCCAGCCAACAACGCCGATCGCCGACGAGGTCGCCGGCTATGACATGCTATATTCGTCGGGCACCACGGGCCGACCCAAGGGCATCAAGAAGGCGTTCGAGGGCAAGCCGATCGACGAGCCGAACGCGTTTCTGCGTGTGCTCTGCGCCAGCATGTGCGGCATGAACGCCGAGACTATTTATCTCTCACCGGCTCCGCTTTATCACGCCGCTCCCTTGCGCTTCAACATGATGGCGATCCTGCTCGGCGGCACTTCCATCATCATGGAGCACTTTGACGCCGAAGATTTCCTGAGGCTGGTCGAAAAATACAAGGTGACCCACGCGCAGCTCGTGCCGACCATGTTCGTGCGCATGCTCAAGCTGCCGGACGAGGTCCGCAACCGCTACGACGTTTTGACGCTGAAGGGCGCGATCCACGCCGCCGCCCCCTGCCCGGTCGAGGTCAAGGCAAAGATGATCGAATGGTGGGGGCCGATCCTGATCGAGTATTACGCAGGCTCCGAAGGCAACGGCGTCACCGTCTGCAACTCGAAAGAATGGCTGGAGCACCGCGGCAGCGTCGGCCGCGCCGTGGTCGGCACGATCAAGATTCTGGACGAGAACGACGAGGAGCAGCCGACGGGCGAGATCGGCACGGTCTATTTCGCCGATGCGCCCGTTTTCACCTACCACAACGATCCCGAGAAGACGAAGAAGGCCTACAACGCAAAAGGCTGGTCGACGCTCGGCGACGTCGGCTATCTCGACAAGGACGGCTTTCTCTTCCTCACCGATCGCAAGTCCTACATGATCATCTCGGGCGGCGTGAACATCTACCCGCAGGAGACCGAGGACGTGCTCATCACCCACCCCGAAGTCGCCGACGTCGCCGCGTTCGGTGTGCCGAACGAGGAGATGGGCGAAGAGGTCAAGGCCGTGGTGCAACCGCACGATCCCAAGCGCGCCGGCAAGGAGCTCGAGGCCGACCTGATCGCCTACTGCAAGAGCCGCCTCTCGACGATCAAATGCCCGCGCTCGATCGATTTCGAAGCCGAGCTGCCGCGCACCCCGACCGGCAAGCTGGTGAAGCGGCATTTGCGCGACAAATATTGGCCGAAGGCGGCGGTGAAGATTTAGCCCGCCGCCTCATCGTCTCAATCGAACAAGCTCGGCGTGTGGTTCACAAGCGCGCCTTCGATCTCGAGCATCTTCAGCTTCGTCACCACGCCGCCATTCGCGGAGAAGCCGCCGGGCTTGTTGCCGGCCGCCAGCACGCGATGGCACGGCACGACGATCGGGCACGGATTGCGGCCGAGCGCCTGGCCGACGTCGCGCGACAGCTCGACACCGCCGAGTTGCTTGGCGATGTCGCCATAGGTGACGGTCTTGCCCGGCGGAATGGTGCGGGCGATCGCGTAGACGCCGCGGTTGAAGTTGGGCACGCCGTCGAGGTCGAGCGGAATGTCGGTGAGGTCATCCGGCTCGCCCGCGAGCAGTTTTGTGATGCGGTCGATCGCCTGCTGCACTTCGGCGGTCGGCTCGGCTTCGTTGGCATCGGCATGGCGCTGGCTGATGCGGGTGCGGATCTTCTGCTCACCGCCCATCGGCAGTTGCGTGCCGTTGATGCCGCGCGGACCCCAGGCAATGGCGCAAAGGCCGATCTTGCTGTCGAACAAGGCAAAATGCTGGTCGGTCATGGTTCGGTCCCTGGCTTGCGTTCCCTCGCATGCCCCATTGTGATCTGAGCCCAAATCTAGGCTTGGAAATAGTTGCGATCCACCCGGTTTCCGGGAATCTTGCACAGGAGTTCCGCCTCCCCTTTCGCGAGCCCGCAAATGCAAAGTCTCCACGTCAACGGATACGACATGCCCTATCTCGACGTGGGCGAAGACCGAGGCCGGCCGCCGCTGGTCTGCGTGCATGGCTCGCTTAACGACTTCCGTGTCTGGGGCTGCGTGCTCGGGCCGCTATCCCAGCGGCACCGGCTGATCTGCGTCAGCCTGCGGCATTTCTTCCCGGCGCGATGGGATGGCGTCGGCGACACCTATTCGATCGCCCAGCATGTCGACGACGTCATCGCCTTCATTGAGGAACTCGACCTTGGCCCGATCGATTTGATGGGCCATTCCCGCGGCGGGCACATCTGCTTCCGCGTGGCGCAGCGGCGGCCGGAGCTGCTCCGGCGGTTGGTGCTGGCCGAGCCAGGCGGCGAGCTCGATGCGAGCCTCGACCCCGATTATGCCGGCGAACCCTCGCCACTGCTGGCGCGGTTCACGGCCTCGGCCGAGAAGATCGCGGCCGGCGACATCGACGGCGGCCTTGCCGTCTTCGTCGACACGCTGGAAGGGCCCGGCACCTGGCCGCGGCTGCCGGCGCTGGTGAAGCAGAATCTGCGCGACAACGCCTTCACGCTGATCGGTCAGGTCCGCGACAACCGCCCGCCGTTCTCGAAGGCGGACGCGGAGTCCATCAAGATGCCGACGCTGTTCATCCTGGGCGCGCGGACCAAGGGCCTGCTGCCGAAAGTGCTGCATGCGCTCGCCGCCCATGTGCCGTATTCCAGGACGGCCGTCATCCCGAACGCAACGCACCCGATGTTCGAGCAGGCGCCGCAGAAATACTCCGAAGTGGTGCTGGATTTTCTGGCAGGCTGATCATGCAGACATTTCGTGTCAATGGTTACGACATGGCCTATCTCGAGGTGGGACGAGGCCCGCCGCTGGTCTGCGTGCACGGCACGCTCGGCGATTTCCGCACCTGGTACTCCGTGCTCGGCCCGCTGTCGAAATCGCATCGCGTGATCTCGGTCAGCCTGCGGCATTTCTTTCCCGAGCATTGGGATGCCGTCGGCGACGACTACAAGATGGCTCAACACGTCGCTGATATGATCGCCTTCATCGAGCAGGTCAAACCCGCGCCGGTCGATTTGATGGGCCATTCGCGCGGCGGCCACATCGCGTTTCGCGTGGCGCAGTCGCGGCCGGATCTGTTGCGCAAACTGGTGCTGGCCGAACCCGGCGGCGATCTCGACGCGAGCCTGCCGGTGCCTGCGGGCACGCCTGCGCATCCGCCGCTGGCCGCGCGCACGGCGCGCTCGGTCGAGATGATCCGCGCCGGTGACATCGAGGGCGCGCTGCAGAACTTCTATGAAGGCATCGAAGGCGACGGCTCGTGGCGGCGCGTGCCGGCGGCGGTCAAGCAGCAATTGCGCGACAACGCGATCACCTTCCTCGGCCAGATCAACGAGCAGCGCAGGCCCTACACGCTCGCGGATGCGCAAGCGATCACGACCCCGACGCTCCTGATCGGCGGCGGCGCGACGACGGGCAGCCTGGCGGTGATGTGGAGTGTGCTCGCCGAGCACATCGCTGGGGCGAAGACGGCCGTGATCCCCAATGCCGGCCACTGGATGTTCGAGCAGGCGCCGCTGGAGTTCGGCGCGGCGATGAAAGCGTTCCTGGCGGAGTAGGTGCCTCACCCCTCTTTTTCTTTTTCCTCGAAAACAACCCCATGCACAGTAGCCGACCCTAGCAATATCAAGGGCTTGGCGAAGCGCAAAAAACGAAGTCGGACGTCCCCTTGGCCGCACTTGACGCCCTCGTCCTCGCGCCGTACGTTTGAATACGGAATTCCGTATTCCCTGTTGCCGTTCTGGGAGCTGCCGGCGTGATCCCCCTCGACCCGCTTCCGAACTTGATCGACCAGGTCTATGCGCGGATCCTGGAGGCGATCTCCGACCGCACGCTGCAGCCCGGCCAGCGCATCCGGCAGAACGAGCTCGCCGACCGGCTCGGCGTATCGCGCCAGCCGGTGTCGCATGCGCTGCACCTGTTGCACCGGCAGGGACTCGTGGCCGAGAGCGGCCGGCGCGGCTTTGAAGTCACCCAGCTCGATCCCGCACGCATCCGCCAGCTCTACGAGGTGCGCGGCGCGATCGATGCGCTGGCGGCGCGGCTCGCCGGCGAACGCGCCGGGACCGATGCGTCGGGACGCGCGCGGCTGGAGGCGGCGCTCGCCGCCGGACGCGGAATCGACGGCAAGACCACGCTCGCCGAGCTGATCGCGCTCGACGTCGAGTTTCATCGCGCGATCTATCGGCTCGCCGGCAATCCCGTGATCGAGGAGACGATCACGCCGCAATGGCCGCATATGCGCCGCTCGATGGCGACGGTGCTGTCCGAGCTCGACTATCGCGGCAGCGCCTGGGCCGAGCATGCCGACATTGCCGGACACATTCTCGCGGGCGACGCGAAGGCGGCCGAGCGTGCGGCGCTTGCGCACGCGCAGACGGCGGGACGAATGACCGAGGAGAGATTGAGGGCGACGGAAGAGGCGGCGTAACCGCACACGCTGTCGTTCCGGGGCGATGCGCAGCATCGAGCCCGGAATCCATCGGACGGCCTATGCTGTGGAGAAATGGATTCCGGGTTCGCGACTTCGTCGCGCTCCGGAATGACAAGAAACAAACCAAAGGAGGACGCGCCATGAAACTGTCCCAGGAGCAATTGGAGTTCTTCCACCGCGAGGGCTGGCTGTTCCTGCCGGAATTGTTCAGCCCGGAGGAGGTCGATCTCCTCGCGCGCGAGGCGGTTGCCATCTATGACGCGAACCGGCCGGAAGTCTGGCGCGAGAAGAGCGGCGCGCCGCGCACCGCCTTTGCCGCGCATCTCTACAACGAGGCGTTCGGCATTCTGGGTGCGCATCCGCGCATGATCGACCCGGTCGAGCAATTGTTCGGCGAGCCCGTCTACATGCACCAGTTCAAGATCAACGCAAAATCCGCCTTCACCGGCGACGTCTGGCAATGGCACCAGGATTACGGCACCTGGAAGCGCGACGACGGCATGCCCGAGCCGCGCGCGATGAACATCGCGATCTTCCTCGACGAGGTGATGCCGATCAACGGCCCGCTGATGCTGGTGCCGCAGAGCCAGAACGCCGGCGACCTCAAGGCCTCGCACGACCTCGCGACGACTTCGTATCCGCTGTGGACGCTGGACGAGGAGACCGTGACGCGGCTGGTCAAGCAGGGCGGCATCGTGGCGCCGACGGGAAAGCCGGGCGGCATGCTGATGTTCCACGGCAATCTCGTGCATGGCTCGGCCGGCAACATCACGCCCTACCCGCGCAAGATCGTGTACCTGACGCTGAACGCGGTTTCGAACTACATCCGAACCCCGACAAGGCCGGAGTACATTGCGCATCGCGACTTCGCGCCGATCCAGACGGTGGAGGACGACGCGCTGCTACGGCTCGCCCGTGCGCCGCGGCAGGCGGCGGAGTAAGCGTCATTCCGGGGCGGCGCGTAGCGTCGAGCCCGGAATCCATCAGGCCGCAGAAGTCGCGGATGGATGGATTCCGGGCTCGCGCTTCGCGCGCCCCGGAATGACGAGCTTCAATCGTTGCGCTTAGGACAAGCCCCATGAACCTCTTCCGCCTCCTCCAGGCTCGCGCTTCCGCCGGCAAGCCCGTCCGTGTGGCGCTGATCGGCGCCGGCAAATTCGGCTCGATGTTCCTGGCGCAGGTGCCGCACACGCCAGGGCTGGAGGTCCCCATCATCGTCGACATCAATCGCGACCGTGCGCGCGAGGCCTGCCGCACCGTCGGCTGGGACGCGGCGCGGATCGCCGCCACCGTCTTCACCGATGACGGCGCGCGCGCCATTGCGGGCGGCGCGATGGACGTGGTGGTGGAGGCGACCGGCAATCCAGCCGTCGGCATCAGGCACGCGCGTGCCGCGATCGCGGCCGGCAAGCATATCGTGATGGTCAATGTCGAGGCCGACGTGCTGGCGGGTCCGCTGCTCGCCGAGGAAGCCCGCAAGGCCGGCGTGGTCTATTCGCTCGCCTATGGCGACCAGCCGGCGCTGACCGCGGAGATGGTGGATTGGGCCCGCGCCACCGGCTTTCACGTGGTCGCCGCCGGCAAAGGGACAAAATATCTGCCGGCCTATCACGACGTGACGCCGGATGGCGTCTGGCAGCATTACGGGTTGAGCGCGGGCGAGGCGCAATCGGCCGGGATGAATCCGCAGATGTTCAACTCCTTCCTCGACGGCACCAAGTCGGCGATCGAGATGGCCGCGATCGCCAATGCCTGCGGACTCGACGTGCCTGCGGAGGGCCTGCTGTTTCCACCCTGCGGCGTCGACGACCTGCCGCACATCATGCGGCCGCGCAGCAGGGGCGGCGTGCTGGAGCGGTCGGGCGTCGTGGAGGTGGTCTCCTCGCTCGAGCGCGACGGAAGGCCGGTGTTTCGCGATCTGCGCTGGGGCGTTTACGTCGTGCTGGAGGCGCCGAACGACTACGCCGCCGACTGCTTCAGGCAATACGGCCTCAAGACCGACGGCAGCGGACGGTATGCTGCGATGTACAAGCCCTATCATCTGATCGGCCTCGAGCTGAACATCTCGGTGCTGTCGGCCGCGCTGCGGGGCGAGCCGACCGGGCAGCCCCATGGTTTCCACGGCGACGTCGCCGCCGTGGCCAAACGCAATCTGCGCGCGGGCGAGATGCTGGACGGCGAAGGCGGCTACACGGTGTGGGGCAAGCTGGTGCCGGCGGCCGCGAGCCTCAAGGCCGGCGCGCTGCCGATCGGCCTGGCGCATCGGCTGAAGCTGAAGCACGACGTCGCCCATGGCGAGATCGTGCGTTGGAGCGACGTCGAGTTCGACGCGGGCAACGAGACGGTCAGGACGCGGCGGGCGATGGAGGCGGCCTTCGCAAGCGCAGATCAGGCCGCGCACTCATAGATCGAGATTCATTGGTGCGGCCTGAGCGATGTCCGCTGGCCGACGCTTTGCGGACTCAAGCTGACCATCGATTCAGGTCAGCTATGGGCCGATTTTGTTGCAAAAGTCGGCCACAATGGATTTGACCGCTAGACCTTTCGTTGAGCCGCGCTCTGAAGCGCTGGCCCTGAAGCAT
>NZ_JBEPQF010000039.1:0-64300 GCF_040547695.1 Bradyrhizobium sp. JR4.3
ATCACGTCGGCCTCGATGCCGATTTCGGCGAGCTGCTCCAGCACCATGAAGCGGTAGGAGGCATTGGTGATGACGATCGGGCGATCGAACAGCGAGGCCTCCGAGACGCGCAACAGCGTGTCCTGGAAGGTCGAGCGGGTGCCGAACAGCGGCAGGAACTGCTTGGGCCGCACCTCGCGCGAAGCCGGCCACAGCCGCGTTCCGGCACCGCCGCACATGATCAGGGGGATAATTTTTTGGGACACGTGTGAGCTACTCAAGAGAGGGGTTTATACGCGGTGATAATTTCGATACCATTCGACAAAGCGGCCCAAGCCATCCGCCAACGGCGTCGAGGGCGTGAAGCCGACGTCGCGTTGCAGGGCCGAAATGTCGGCGCGCGTCTCGAGGACGTCGCCAGCTTGCATCGGCAAAAGCGTGCGGATCGCGGGCTTGCCGATGATCTTCTCCAGTGTCTCGACGAACTCGATCAAATTGACCGAGCAATTGTTGCCGATGTTATAGACGCGATACGGCGCATAGCTCGACGAGTTTTCTGGCTGCTCGGCGTTCCACGCGGGATTCGGCGTCGCGGGCCGATCGAGGGTGCGGATCACGCCCTCGACGATGTCGTCGACATAGGTGAAATCGCGCCACATATTTCCATGATTGAAAAGCTTGATCGGCTCACCCGCAAAGATCGCGCGCGTGAAGAGCCAGGCGGCCATGTCGGGCCGGCCCCATGGACCATAGACAGTGAAGAAGCGAAGGCCGGTCACCGGCAGCTTGTGAACATGTGCGAACGTGTGCGCCATCAGCTCGTTGGCCCTCTTGCTCGCGGCATAGAGACTGACCGGATGATTGACCGAATGCTCGGTCGAATATGGCAAGGTGCGATTGGCGCCATACACGGAGCTCGACGAGGCGTAGACGAGATGCGCCAGGCCGTGGCGCCGGCCGGCTTCGAGCACGGTGACGAAGCCATCACAATTGGCGCGGATGGTGGTGATGGGATCGTCGATCGAAGCGCGCACGCCGGGCTGCGCCGCAAGGTGCACCACGCGGTCGGGCGAGACCTCGTCGAACACACGCGCCACCGCAGCGAAGTCTGCAAGATCGATCTCGTGGAATGTGAAGGCGTCATGCTTGAGCGTCTCGAGGCGAGCGCGCTTGAGCGCCGGATCATAGTAGGGAGTTACTGCGTCGATGCCGACAACTCGTTCCCCGCGCGCAAGCAAGCGCTCGCAGACATGCATGCCGATGAAGCCGGCAGCGCCGGTAACCACCACGGGGGCCAAAATAAACTCCGTTGTCCGTCCTCATATACCGCATTGCCAGACTGAACCGGTAGAGGCAAGGGTTCAGCATTGGAGAACAGCCGCCTCGCATCGGCAACCTTAATGCCGGGCGCTTCGGTTGTCAGCCTTCCCAATTAACCAGAAGGGGCGCCCTCTGCCTGCGGACGCAACATCGGACGCGCGTCCATAAAAGGCTGCCCGCTGCCCGGCAAGACTTTCAACAAGTGTTCCCCGGGAGCACCGAACGAACAGCGCGATCACGCGACCGATGTCGTCATAATTCCGTGCCTTCGGGCTGCTTCTTTCCGTGCTCACATTTGGTTCGAAAGCACACATCGCGACCACGCTTTATGGCATCGACAACCCGAACGGCACAAAATTGAAGCATTTCATCAACGGCCGCTTTCTCTCGCAAAAGCTGACCGGCGTTCAGCGTTATGCCGCCGAACTGGTCAAAGCGATCGATGCCCTGCTTGCGTCCGACCAATCGCCCGCTGCCCTCAAAGGAGCCGAGTGGCAATTGCTCGTGCCGAGCGAGACGAGCGAAGCGATCAAACTCACCCGCATCAAGGTCCACAAGATAGGACGGCTGAGCGGACATGCCTGGGATCAGATTGAACTCGCGCGCGCTGCCGCTGGAGGTCGCCTGATCAGTCTAGCCAATGCCGGACCCGTCTTTCATCGCGATCATATCGTCGTCATCCACGACGCACAGGTCTTCCGCCGGCCCGATTTCTTCAATTGGCGCTATTTGGCCGTCCACCGAACGATGGGTTGCCTGCTTGCACGCCGGGCCACGATCGCGACCGTATCAGCCTTTTCTCGCAATGAACTGGCTGCAATGCTTGGCCTTTCGAAAACGGACATTCCGATATTCCCAACAGCGCAGAGCATTTCGAAATCCACAACGCCCGATCCCAGTTGGAAACAGCAGCGGCGCATGGCGCGGCCAGGCCGCCTCTGCCTGCCAGACGCACTCGAGGCCGGCATCGCTCGCCAGCGAACACATCTCCGCGCCTTGCGCCTTGATGGTCGCGGTGAGCCCGCCGCTGCGGATCGTGTGGGTGTTTTCGCTCGTCTGCGAGCCATACCCGCACGCCGGCCGGCAACGGGATCATCGTGGCCGTCCATCAGTCAGCGCTGCCACGACTGCGCTCAGCGTCGCCGCGTCAACTGCGCCCGTGATCCGCATCCGAGCCCCGGCCGAGAACTCAATCTCGATCGCACCGCAGCTTCCGGAGGGCGCAGTCAACGATCGCCGGTCGGGCGCAATGGACACTGCCGCAAAACGGACTTCGCCATCCTGCCGCTGCATCGGCTCCGGGCCGCAAGGCCGCCTGTGCGCGCCTGCCCCCGCCAAGCCGTAACCAGATTGCGGTGAACGTCATGTGGCCGAGCGACCTCGACAACAGGTGGCCCCAGGCGCCAGACTCTCCTCCACAATCCGAAGCTTTTCGGCACTTGTCCACCGCCGTCGCCGCTCTGGACCGGATAGAACCGTAACCGTCGTCCCGTTTGCTCAGTTGCTTGCGAATTAATGAGCAAATCATCTCACGCTCGAACCGATCCGGGAAGGCGGCCTCCACCCGAGGCATACCTTTCGCGTGGACTTTGCCGAGGGTGGATAATGCGAGCGCACAAAGATCAGTTCCGCTTGCGACTGCGACGCAGCAACCGTGACAGTGCAGCTGAGCTCAGCTCCAATTCGATCGAAAGAAATGGGGCAGCTGTTCGGCAACACGCATACTCTTTTGGAGGAGCCGAGCCGCCAGTTTGGAGGGCCTGCGGCCCTCATATTGGTTCCGAGCTGACTATCGCAAAATGCGAAGAAAATCGGGTTGCAATCGATCAAATCATTTCGTTTGATACTGGGACAACCTTTAAAACTGAAGCACTAGAGCGGTTGTTTTCCGGCCCGCTACCCAGACTCCCCATTTTGCTCGTCCTTTTTCAGCAGGTAGTCATTTCCAGGCAGCTATGAGTAATCGAAGTCAAGTTTATAGTCGTTCGGCTATTCTGCGTCAGAGAGTTCAGAGGCTGGTCACTCTCCTTACGGAGCTGCAGAGACTCCGTCACCGGGTGCAACGGCTCAAAGAGAGAAGGCGTGAAAGTCGAGGTCGCGCCAAAGGCGTGAGTCGCAGAAGACATTCCCGGCGCTAGCGGACCTGCCGGGTCCGCGCGAGCCACCAGGTGTCGATTCCAAGAGTTGCAGAATCCAAGGTGGCGCCAACCCCAGCGGATGGACCCTCGCATTTTGCCAGTGTGACATAAGCGAGAGCTATTGCATCACCGCAGTTACGACGTGCCACCGCGCGATTGTTCGAAGATCCGGATCAAAGTCATCTGTCACGAGCCGATTTAGCCACGTCCGCTGCCCATCAGCTCCGACGCCCTCGCCTCAAGCCCCTCAAGGGAGACCTCGCCTCAAGCTTTTGACCGCGGTTTCGTGCCGCTCGAGCGAGGTCTCGCCCGAATTCAGCAACTTCCCAACCTTGCTCAGCCATCGTTTCAGGTCCCGAGCAATGTCCGTGATTGTCGCCACCTACATTTCTAGCCAGAAAGCCAACGTCCCGGCTCGCTGCTGATCCAAGCGCACAAACGCGCGCTTACCAGCAATCAAGTACTCACGCCCACCTCTGATAGAGGAAGTGCAGCTTGAGGTTTCCGCACAGTCAAAACATCAGCAAGGGCAGCGCGATTTCGATGGCAGCTGGCGATACTCCGCCGCAGTAAGCCAGATCTAGTGAAGGCTACGAAAGGCAGCGCAACGACGACACCGGCCGCGAGAAGTGGAAACCAAATAGCAAATTAGCGACCCGAACCCGATATGCCAATGGCGGCATCGCACGTGTTCCAATAGAAATTGTCTTTCAGGACGATGCAGAGGCCTTAGAGTCGGCATGATCACCAATGAATCCCTGATTGCCGGGGACCTCGTTGGATTTTGTGTTGCGCAACAAGAACAAAGCCCTCCAATCACGCTGATGGCCAAACTCAATATAGCGGTAGCTCAAAGCACTCAGCGCGATCACTATCGTGAGATATGGCAATGATAATCGAAGCGTGTCTTTTAACGAAGAGGTATCAGGCGGGATCATTTCAACCATAATGGCCGAATGCCACGCATAGATGCTGTAGCACATGCATCCGACGACTTGGACTGGCCATGCTTCGAACAAGCGATTTGCGGACCAGGCCCCGCACAAGACCGCCAGCAGCAGCATGGAAAACCCGGCGCAAAAGATCGTGGCATAGAGAATGCTCACAGCCCAGGGGCCGTTATCCTTGAGATATATGGCGGCAATCATCAGCAGCAGTCCGGGCAGCAGCCCGCGCGACTGAAATCTCCTGGCTGAAACGCTGTCCCTGGACTTGACGTAGAGATCGCAAGCCAACATTCCGAAAATGAACTGATAACACGACCCGAATATTCCGCCCACAAACGGGCGAAACATCCCAATCCGATCCACCGCGATAAGATGCCCAGCCACCACGAAAGCTGAGCAGATGACGACGCTCGACAGCAACAGCCATCCAAGGCCGATGCGCGCGATCAGAAGAATCAGCAGCGGAAACAAAAGGCTGAACCAGATTTCAACGCCTACGGACCACAATACCGGATTGGAGGGGGGCATAAACCCATGTGGCACGAAAATGAAAAGCGTAGATAGAAGCCCGCCGAGCTCCAAATACCACGCGTGCGATCCAGCAGGCGACTTGGCATGGAGTGCAACCGTCACCAGGACGACCGTATAATAAAGCGGAAGCAACCGGACTGCGCGATGCCAATAAAAATGTGTGAAGTCGGCGAGCCGATCGATGGTTCGCTTCTTTGTGCGATAGGGCAGGTACAGAACGAATCCGGAGAGCACGAAAAAGATATTTACGCCGAGGAAGCCGTGCTTCGCGACAATGGCTAGGAAACCGTTCGGATCAAGTTCTCCGGGAAACGCCGGCGCGCTGGATGTGAACGGAACAAGCAAGTGAAAAAGAATCACCATCATGATGGCGAGTCCGCGAAAACCGTTGACGGCCCCGATTTTCTGCGCGGGGCTGTCGGCTATGATGGTGGAACCTGGGGATTGCAATGACAAGACGGCGATCTCAATGTTCGTGGCTTCCTGTTGCGATGCTCGCTACGTTGAGCGAGCTGTCAATAAATGGCTGTCGCATCACTTTCGAGGGCGATGCCAGACGGAGGGCACATTGACCAGCAACTAGGCTCAGGCGAGCACAGCCCAACTCGGACTCGGCGAACGACGTGCCTTCAAATCGTCAATTACGGCAGCTATCAACGATAGGATAAAGACGGCAGCAGGTTGACTGTGAGGCAGAATTATGAGCGGACACGTATAGTTTAATGGGAGGCCTCCTCATCATATTCGTTCTGCTCGCGATTGGCTTCGCTGCCGGCTATGCCACGCGCGAGCTGATCTCTCGTAAGCGGCACACTGAGTACTTGAACTTGCAACCCTACGTTTCCCCCGTGCTCAGAACCAGGCAACCGTCTTCGGATGAAAGCACCAGGACGCGATCCGCCTCATCCCATCCCGCAATGCCTGAGCGGACGAGCCATGACATGCCTCAGTCGTTTCAAGGCATATCCGTCGGGGAGCCGAACCCAGTGAAACCCGCCCGGCCTGCCGGCGCAAACTTGCGTCTCATCGAGCCTCCTTTGTCTAAGCCCGACACGCGATCTTTGGAGTCCGTGGAGATTGAGCAGAGCCTCGAAGAACTGGTCGGGCTCCTGCTGCGCAAAAAACAGGAAAGGTAGGCCGCTCGCCCTCCCGGGGCGTGTTGGTCACAAGTCTCTTGCGGCATCTGCGGGTCGGCCCGTTGCCAGGTCGACCACTTCGCGTCGAAGAATTAAACCCCTGGAACAAAGCACCAGATTTCGGAGAGACTGGGGTCAAAGGAACCGGGTCAATGGCCGAACACGTTCCGGGAAAGAACCGCCCGCCCGCAGCGCAGCGGCAGGCGCACCAAAGATTGGCGTCCGCTGCGCAAAAGTGGTATGTGTTTAGCGGTTCTGTGGCTACAATACGGCCTGTCATGCGTCCGGAACATCTCTGGTGCAAGAGCAGGAGGGCAGATTTTGATCGTGCTGATGATTGCCAGCGCCGTGGCGGGAGTTGTTCTGGGGCGATTTCTTCGCGCATACGCGCTTATTCCCGCAACGGCGCTGATCCTAGTTGCATCGTGGTATTTGGGCCTCGAGCAGGGTTTCGCCACGGGCGCGATAGCATTCGTCGCTGGCGCGGTGATTTTGCAAGTCGTCTATTGCGCGAGCCTGCTGATCTATCTGCTCATCGCGAACCTCTCGGTGCTCGACCAGGTGCAGTCGGAGGCATCACCGCAGATGCCTGAATCGCAAATTGCCTTCTAGTCAGCCCCTATCATAAGCGGCCAGCGAGGATGTTGTGCTCTTAGCCGGTTCATTGACACATCCTCCTGTAGAAGCTCCGCACCTGATTAATTACCATGTAGATCATCCCGCAGGGCCGCATTCCTGGTGGTGTGCTTGTGAGCGCGCTTCGTTTACGCGGCATGATCCCGCGCACGAGTGATGCTCCGCACAAGCTGGTGGCCAAGCGCTAATCTGCTCAACCGAAAGATCTCCTGCACCCAACTGAATACGCGTGTGAATGCGTGGCGGAGGCTCCTTCCTTTGACTTTGATGTCAGCTCCTTGAAACTTCAGTGGCTGTGTTGCACAAAATCAACTGGCGCAAATGCTTTCGGACGAGACGAATGCGCAACAAGCTGCCGCGACACATCACTGTATGCTCAAGACGTTTGGGAACGAATGGCGATGCAATTTATTTAGAACCGGCGCGAAGCCGCCGGCCGATATTCCTCGATTGCAAAGAAGAGGCGCACATTGTCCCTCACCACGGCTTATGAGGCTAGATCAACCCGTTGGGACATCGTGACCGTCCATAGCACCTATATTCGCCTTCTTTTATCGTAAATAATGCAGATGTGATCGGTTGGCTGGACACTCTATGGAATTGCTGGCGAGAGCAGCGGCGGGCGGGAACCGCGCGCAGAACGCGTTACAACAGTCGATTGTAAGGGGTCAAGCGGCTGTCGTGACGCCAACGCGATCACGGACCAAGCAGCGCCCCGATCCGGTCATTCACCGGATCGACACCCGGCCGCTCGACTTCGGCGCCGATGAGATCGTGGCTGTCGGCAAGCTCCGGAACGAGATGCTGCGATTACCCGATTTCCTGCGCCATCATCGCCGGCTCGGGGTCGGACGTTTCCTCGCAATCGACGACCGTTCGGATGACGGCACGCGAGCATTCCTGCTCGATCAGCCGGACGTTCACGTGTTCGAGATCCGGGAGCCCTTTGCAGAATCAAGTGGTGGCGCGCGTTGGACCAGCGCCGTGCTCGACCAATTCGCGCCAGGACGGTGGGCGCTGACGCTCGACGCCGACGAACTCTTTGTCTACCCCGGCTGCGAAAATTTTGATCTTCGATGGCTGTGCCGTTATCTGGAGAGCGTCGGCGCTGATTGCATGACCGCGGAGATGGTCGATATGTATCCACGCTGGCTCGGCGGTCCGGAACGCTACCATGCCGGCGAGAGCCTCGTCGCTTTCTCCTCCTACTTCGATTCCGATACCTATGTGAAGCGCCGTCGGCGCGGCTTTCCGACCAGCTACCTGGTGGGTGGTGCGCGAGCGAGGCTGTTTTATGACGAACCGATGCCGCCGAAGATCGCGCTTTACGACGCACTTGTACAGTTGCTTGAGCCATATGGGCTGGCGCGGCTGCTGCCTGCAGTTAACATCACGCGCTGGCAGCCACCGCTGCTCACTAAAGTGCCGTTCGCGCGCTGGTTGCCTGGCCGGCGCTATATCGCCGCCGGTCACCTGATGGCTCCGCCAGGCAAGCCAGGCGACGTCACAGGCGCCCTGCTCCATTTCAAATTTCTCCACGACTTCACCGATAAGGTCGCAATCGCGGTCCGTGAGGGGAACTACTATCTCGGATCGGTCGAGTATCAACGCTACGCGGAGCGGCTCGATCAGAATCCGTCATTCGAACTCATCTATCCCAAAAGCCTGATCTACCAATCATCCGACGATCTTGTCCGCTGCGGTCTGATGCGTCTCTCTCCGGCCTACCAGGCCGCGATGCGATAATCCTGACGCACAGGAGTCGCGCTGGAGCCTTCCTCCAATCGTCACCGGACCCCGTCGTCGTGCTTGATGTCTTCGTCGGAAGGACCGACCGGTATCCGCTGCTCTGGAGCATTGATTTCAACGATCAGCTTGCGGCCGAGAACTCGAAGGAGAAGCTTCCTTCCGCGCACCAGCGCCGGATAAAGTGCCCTTGCGAGGCGTGGCCGGGAGAACACGAGTCGATTGAGGCGATTGAAGACTGTCGCCTTGCCGGCAAGCGTTGCCAGCAGATGCATTGCATCGGCCCCATGGTAATGCTGCCCACGCCAGCGAACCACCATGCCTTCATTGAAATCGAGGTTGCGCGCGCGGATATCGCCTATGATTGGATGCTCCGAACGCGCGTCGATCAGGTGAATGCGCTGCCCACGTTCCCGCAACTGGTACAGCAGAACATAGCGACTGCATAACGGGCATTCGCCGTCATAGACCACCCAGATATCGTCATCGCTATGGGGCAATTCGATAATCCGTTCGCTTCCGAACGTCGCGCACAAGCTTGCCCTCCACCAGACCGAGGCATACTGAGTCCACCACATAGTGATAGGCGACAATATCGTCCATGGTCAGCTTGTTGAATTCTCCATACAGCCATGGATTGGAGAGCATGTGGTGCGGATAGGCATAGAAGCTGTTGTTGTCCTTCACCCAGGGATAGACACGGAAAAAGCGATCCGTCTCGCGCACTAATTTTTCCACCGCCTCCATGGCTACGCCTGTGTCCTGACGCGGAAGCATCTCCGGGCCGCAGGTAGTCGCGTCGTGCCAAGTCGCAAGATCGTGGTTGTTGCCGCCAACGCGAGCCCGGAAATGATTCTCAGGGATGTACATGGTTCCGGTTCCGATCATGTACGAGTAGATACCGAAATACGTGGAAGGCGCGAGAATCTGGCGACCATCCCGAGTCTCGACGAAAAGCCGCGGGCTCGCCAGCTTCGGCCCGTCCAGCCATCCAAGGTAATTGGTGTAGAAGAAGAGCCGGCCACAGATGATTGTCACGACCATCACAACCTTCATCGCCGGGGTAAACCCACCACGTGGCAGCGTGCGTGCCGCGGCTACGATGAACAGGTTGAGCGCAATCCAGAAGAAGAACAGAGCCCCGAGCGTGAAGTACACGCCGATGTGGAAGATGTCGAACAGCAGGCAGAAGAACGACAGCACGCGCGTCGAGATCGCACCCAGCGGCGACAGGAGCTGGGCACCCAGCACGAAGACGTTGAAGATCAGCTGGTTGCTCGCGATCGCGTCCCAGATCGTCTGCAACGCGCCCGGCCATAGGCCGAGAGGGGCGTCGCCGCGTTCCAGTCCCATCAGGATTGAGGTTTGCGTGGGATTTGCGAGCAGCCAGGTCCATGGCTTCTCGCCACCAGCCTGCAGCTTTGAGATTCCCGACCAAAAATAGCTGCCGAGATGCGCCCCGACGGCGCACGCCCAAATCAAGCCATAGGTGCGATCGCGAAGCTGCGTCACGTTGTCTGCGGAAGCGAACAGTGTGCGCAGCCGCGGCACGCGATCGATCACCGGGGCGCTGGTGAGGACGATCGTGCCGAGCACGCCAAGGACGACGAAGTTACCGATGTCGAGCATGCCGAGATAATCGGTCTCGGTCACGAAGATGCTGGACACGACGCTCACCATTTCGCGCCATGCATGATAGAAGTAAAACAGCGGCAGCAGAAATGAAGGTCGCCAGATCGCGGCTATTCCTGCCACAACCGCAAGCACCGCACCGTAGCGGAAGAACAGTGTTTTGTCGCTCGAGCCGAACAGGATGTTGGGAGGCCCCGCAAAAGGCCCCAATGAATCGAACAACAACTGCACGAAGATCGCCATTCCGATCGCGACGGCCGTGATCCGCAATGGCGGCGAGAAATCACGGTAGCGAATGGAGTTGAAGGCGAGCGCGCCGGCAAATGCCAAGCAAACCAGCACCAGTGCGTAAATGTCAGACCAGCGCGCGAGATGCGTGACGGCCCGCCGCGAAATCGCCGAAAGAATGACGGCTACTGCAAGGAGGAAGAGAGGTCCCGCAAGTGACGTGACGCCAGACCGGGTTCCCTGCCGTGATGCAACGGTATACAACGTCATCCCGTCTCGAACTCCGGTGCTTCGCCATCGAGATCAACCGAACATATAGAATCAGCAGCGGTCTGCAAACATCGCAAGCGCATGTTGCCTTTCCCCTGGCGTGAGTGCTCACAAAATCATCTCACGGGAACCTCAGCACTGCGAATTGAAATAGGACACACTGCGGGCATCGATTGGACCACAAATCTCGGCATTGACATTGGTGATGGTCAGGCCCTCGTTTGAAATCTATTTCGACCAGGCTCGCCCAGGTAGCCGATTCCACATCGCCCGATCACGTCTTCCGTTCGTGTCAAGGCCAAGCTAAAAGCCGGAGACGATCGGAACCGCCATCGTTCAGCGCGCTGGATTTCCCGCGGCATTGCTGGCAGGCGCAAGACCGCGCAAGACTGTTGAGGTGGCGGGGGTGAGCTCGTTGGACAGAGATAGCAAGTCACGGGCCGTAACCAACATCCTCATAACGGGCGGTTCCCAGGCCTGGAAACTGACGGCCGGTTTTGTCTTGATGATATTCTCGACGCGAAATCTTGCCCCGTCAGACTTCGGCCTGCTGGCCATGTCTGCGACGGCTGCAACGTTCCTCGGGCTCATCAAGGACATCGGCATTGGACAGACCATCATTCAACGCACGGAAATCGCCAAGGGCCAGATCGATGCGCTGTTCTGGCTGTCGGTGCTCGCTTCCGCGGCATCCGCTCTCGTTCTGGCGTTGTGCGCCCATCCGGCTGCGCTGTTTTACGGCGATAGGAGGCTTCAACAGCTCATGATCGCAATTGCCGGCCTAAGCTTCATTGCTGGCCTTCCGACCGTTCCGGCGGCGCTACTTGCCAGAGAATCCCGGTTCAAGCCCCTGGCAATCCTGGACGTCGCTGCGACAACCGCTTCCGTTGCCGCAGGGATCGTCGCCGTAATCATCTTGAGAGACTATTGGGCACTTTACCTGTCCACGCTCGTTCTCACGCTCATTTCGACAGTCGGGATCTGGGCGTACTCTGGCTATCGCCCTGGATATCCCCGTCTGGACAGCGAGACGCGGCACATGGCGCGATTTGGCCTGCACGTGTCAGGGTTCAATCTGGCCAACTATCTCTCGAGAAATGCGGACAACATTCTGATCGGCAGATTTCGAGGGAGCGACGAACTCGGCCTGTACGATCGGGCCTATAAGCTGTTGCTGCTGCCGATCATCCAATTACACAACCCCATCGGCCAGGTGATTGTCCCGTTGCTTTCACGGCTTCGTTTCGAGAAGGAGAGATATCTGAGCACCTACAACGATGCCCTTTCCATGGTTATGCTGATATGTCAGCCGGGCATCGTCTTCGCCATCCTGCTCTCGGAGCCGCTCTTCAGAGTTCTCCTTGGCGAGCATTGGGTGGGTGCCGCCCCGATTTTTTCTTGGCTTGGCGTCGCGGGCTTGATGCAGGTCGCGACCGCGACGGCAGCTTGGCTATTCCTCAGTCAAGGACGTGGCCAAGAGTACTTCAGGCTCGGCGTTTGGACCGCCCTGATCAACGTGACCTCATTCCTCATCGGTCTTCCCTGGGGCGCGCTTGGAATCGCCGCGGCGTATACGCTGGTGAACTGCACGGTCGTGCTGCCGCTTTACGCCATATCGATCGGTCGTCATGGCCCCGTGACGACAAGGAGCCTGATCAAGACGACTGTCCCGCATTGGATCGGTTGTGGCGTTGCGGCGGCCGTCACAAGCATTTCGATCATCTCATTGGATGGAAACTCCTTCGCTGGGCTGGCTGCGCTGCTGGCGCTTGCCTATGCATCATATCTCCTCCCCATGACCTTCTTCGCGGGAAAACGGGCATTGGCGAAACGCGTATTGCGCAACGTTTTTCGAAAGGCAAAGGCCTTTAGTGAAGGATGAAGCCGTGCAACGCGGCTAGATGGACATCGATCGCGGCGATCGCGTGAACGGCGTCGACCTGATGAACGCCTGTGTCAACACCTGGCCAAGTGGTCGCCGAGAGGAACACTGCCCCGGTCGATTGATCAAACGCCTGGCCGATTATGTCATGTCCGTTGGAGCTAGCGGACTGCTCGAACACGAAGCCACCGTCCCCCAGGCGCGCGGGGCCGACGGCCGGTGCGGCAGCAGGCGGCTGCGACGGCGCAACCGCCGAAAAGTCGAAGCCGGCCTTCGGAGGATCGATGACCAGCGTGCCCCCGGATCCGTCGCTCGAGAGATTGAAGGTCGAGTTGGTGTAGTCGCCAACAAGCGAGATATGTGCCGTGTGATTTTGAGCATCGACCACGGTCAACACGCCACCGGCTGTGCTGCCGGAAAAGGACGCCGACGTTCCCGCTCCGTACGCGATGTCCTTCAGGTCGATATGGTTGGAATTGGACGCGGTGCCGTCACCCGTCAGACCGATGAGCGTTCCCGTAAATTGTGACGCGTGGTCCAACACCAGATTGCCGGTCGACGCCTTGAAGGTGATCGACCCGGAAGCGGCGCCAGACAATTCGAGCGTGGCGCCCGGGTCGACCGTCACGGCCTGTGACATATTGCCCAGATTCAGTACGACATTTCCGGAGATTTTGAGGATGGTCGATGACGTATTGATTACACCATCGCCATTGAGGTCTTGATAAAAAGTCGTCTCGACTGCTTTAAGAGCAGGGTCGGTCGGGGACATCTTGTTCAGGAGGTTCGATACATAGTTGCCATTGCTGTCCGTGGTCCACACACAGAGTTCGCCGGTGGCCGGAATCTTCCAGGCTACATCATAGCCGCTGGTCGTTTGTTCCACGCCCACCGGCGTCCAGGCGCCGAACTGTCCTGACACAACCGCTACGCCACCGTACTTCAAGGTCGGCCCCGCGCCGCTGGCCATCGCGTCGAACAAGTAATTCGAGCCAACCAGAACCAGGCTGGTCGAGCCGGACGCCTCGATTGTCGTGCCCGAAACCTTCTGAGGCGCTGGTGGAAGACCAATCACGCCATCCCCGTTGAGATCCTGATGAAAGAGGGTCTCGCTCGATGTAAGAGCCGGATCGGTGCCGGGCAGCTTGTTCAAATAGTTGAATACGAAATTGCCGTTGCTGTCGGTGCTCCAGACTGCGAACTGGCCGGTCGAGGGAATCTTCCACGCGACGAGGTAGCCGTTCGATGACGCTTCCGCAGCCACTGGCACCCATGAGCCAAGCTGCCCCGCGACAACCGCTGTTCCGCCATTCTTCAGGATCACCGATGAGCCGGCCGTCGAAAGGTAAAAGTTGCTTCCCGACTTGATAAGCGATGTCGTGCCCGCCGCTTCGATCACCGTACCGACGGCGGAGCTGAGAGCGTTCGAAAGCAGGCTCAAATTGCCGGCGATGTCGGTGGCGGTCGCGGTGAAGCTGTGTTGCCCCGCCGTGAGCGCCCCGGTGGTGACGCTCCAGGCCCCACTCGTCGCCGCGACGCCCGTGCCGAGCAAAGTCGAGCCCTCGTGCAGGCGGACAGTACTTCCGGCCTCGGCCGTGCCGGAAACGATTATCGCGCCCGAAGCTCCAGGTGCGCCCGAGGTCAGGATAGGTGCAACCGGCGCACGCGTATCGACCGCGACCTTCAACGCGCCGGAGGAAGCGCTGACGTTTCCGGCGGCGTCCGCGGTCTTGCCGGTAAAGGTGTGATTACCGTCCGCCAACGTTGCTGTGTCAAAAGACCAGGCTCCGTTGGCATCGGCGATCGCCGTTCCGATCATCGTCGCTCCGTCGAAGACCTGAACGGTGCTCCCGGCGTCCGCGGTTCCAGTCAAATTCACGTGGTTGACATTGGTGATGCCATCGCCGGCAACGTTGCTGTCTGGCGAGAACGACGCGAGCTTGGGCACGTTCGGGGCGAGCGTATCGATGGTGACATTGACCCCGGCTGAAAGCGCGGTGAGGTTTCCGACCCCGTCCATCGCTGAGGCGGCAAAAGCGTGCCCGCCTTCAGCCAGCAATGCCGTCGCCGTACTCCAGCTACCGTTGCCGTCGGCGATCGTCGTGCCGATCTGATTTGCCCCGTCGAAAACCTTGACGGTTAAACCTGGTTGCGCGCGACCCGTGAGAACCAGATGATTTGTATTGATGAGGCCCGACACGATCGAGCCACTGTCGTTGACCGCCGAGATCGTCGGCACGGCGATAGACCTCATCGCCATCGGCGAATTCGTCGCGGAAATGAATGAATAGTCCGCCGACGTCAAGCTGGTGACGCCGGCAATGCGCAGCGTATCCGCTCCACCAGCGTAGTGAACGGTCCACACATCGTTCACATGGGTCAAATAGGCGCCGCTGTCGTAACCTTTCAGACTCAGCTTGTCGTGTTCGGCAGTCGCACTCGTGAAGACGTGGAAATCGGCGACCGTATCGTTGCCGCTGCCTCCATTGTAAATGAACGTATCGTTTCCGGCTCCTCCGGAGAGCCAGTCATTCCCGCCGGCGCCGTCCAGGATGTCGTCGCCGCTCGAACCGACCATACGGTTTGCCATTTGATTGCCGACACCCGCGAGCCCGCCCATCATCAACGTCAGGTTTTCGACGTTCGTGGACAGCGTGTGCGACGTCCATGCCTCCACACTGTCGATGCCGCCGCCGGGATTCTCGACGATCTTCTGGTTTGCGCTTCCGATGACGTAGGTGTCGTCGCCGTTCCCTCCGATGAGCGTGTCATCGATATTGAGCGCCGAGAGCTTGTCGTTGGCCGCGGTGCCATACACCATGCGGCTGCTCGCTTTCCCGCTGATCCATGATGTGATCGTCCCCCCGACCGGCGGCGTCGCAGGCAACTGAAAGTCGTCGCCGGTAAACGCCGAGACCGTCGTGTTGCGGAACACCAAGGTATCCTGGCTCGTCAGCTTCAGATACACGTCGCTTCCGACCTGGCTCATAGCCGCTTGAACGTCGGCGAATGAGGTAAAGGCGAAGCCGTTCAACTGGACAACATCGTGTCCGGCGCCCGATCCCGGCGAGAAGTCGGTGATGATGTCCGAACCGTCGCCGGAGTTAAATACGAAGGTATCCGCGCTGCCGCCCCCGGTCAGGATATCATTGCCGAGCCCGCCGGTGATCACGTTCGCCGCGGAATTGCCGATGATGATGTTGGACTGAATATTTCCCGTGGCATTGACGACCGTCGAATCGGTGAGCGTCAGATTTTCGACGTAGCTCGAAAGCGTATACGTCACCGAGGAGTTTACGGTGTCGATGCCTCCGCCATAGGCCTCGATAACCTTCGCACCGGAATCGGTCACGACATAAGTGTCATCGCCGGCGCCGCCGGTCATGACATCGGCGCCTCCTGCACCACCGATCAGGTCATTGCCGGATGTGCCGGTCAGTGTGTCTGCTGCCGCGCTTCCCGCGATCGTGTTGGTCGGCGCGCCACTCGTGAGCAGGGTGTAGTTCGCAAGCGTGTACTCCGGCAATTGATAGGCCGTGATGGAATCGATGGTCATCGTCGCCGTCGATCCTGCAGTGGCGTTGCCCGGCCAGCTCCCGCCCATTGCCAGGTTGGCGATCATGTACATCGCCGTGTTCATGTCGGAGGGTGTCGCCTGCTGTGCGACCTCTTTCCCGTCGACGAACAATGTCAGGTCGTAGGGCGTCCATTTGAGCGCAAACGTGTGCTCTCCAGCGGTCAGGTTGGCCGTATTGGCCCAGGCCCCGTTCGTCGAAGGCGCGTACGGTGAGTGAATGGCCCAATGCGCCTGGTCAGGGTCCTGACCAAAGGCTTCGAGCACATCGATTTCCGTGTTGAGGTTATTGGCAGTGCTCGGCAACATCCAAAACGCCGGCCACGCGCCGCTTGTACTGGGCAGCGTGGCCGTCATCTCGAAATAGCCGTAGGTCTGGGTAAAGCTGTTTTGAGTCGAGATCATGCCCGACGAAAATATGGCACTGCCCGTATAAGGCGTTGCGCTCGCAGGCAGCGGTTGCGCCGTGATGACGAGGTGACCGTTCTGAATCGAGAACGGATTAAGCCCGAGCGACGTTGATGCCTGAGTGGCCGGCAGCCCGGAAAAGCTGGGATCGACATACACTTCCTGTTCGCCGGCCAGCCCGTACCCTGCGGCTCCGCTCCAGGCATAGCTCGTGCGCCAGGTCAGGCTCGGATCCTGGCCCGCGGAGAGCGCGTTGAAGTCGTCGTTGAAGGTCTGGACCAGTCCGGTCGGGGGACTGACGATGCTTATATTGGCGGCCGTGAGATTCTGGAGGCTGGTGTTTTCAAGCGTTATCGTTTCGCCGTTGGCGGTCGTCAGGACAAGGTCAGTGCCCACCTGCTTCATGGCCGCCGTAACGTCGGCGAACGTCTTGAAGCCTGTGTTGTTGAGCTGCAGGACATCTCCGCCGGCGCCCGCCTGAAAGTCGGTGACGATGTCGTTGCCGTTGCCCGCGGTGACGACAAGGGTGTCGCGACCGGCCCCACCGGTCAGCACATCGTTGCCCCGCCCGCCGTCGATCATGTTGTCGCCGGCATTGCCGACAATGATGTTGTTGAGGTCGTTACCGGTGGCGGGAGACGGAACGCTATCCGTCAGGACAAGATTCTCGACGTTCGGCGCATTGACCAGGCTGTATCCGTTGATGTTCCAGACACGGATCGTATCGATACCCTCTCCGGCCTGCTCCACGACCTTGGTGTTGTGGTCATAGACATAGTAGGTGTCGTCCCCTGCTCCGCCGATAAGCGTGACGCCCGTGCCGCCGGCCTCCATGCCGTCATTTGTCGGCCCGGTCGTCAGCGTGCCGCCCGCGAGGACGGTACCCGCCCAGTTCCATGCCGTTCCGCTCGCTGGCAGCGGACTGTCCAGTGCGACATTGCTGGCAACCAAGGTCGAAAGCGCGACGTTCTGCAGCGTCAAGGTTTCGGTGGATGACAGCGTCACAACCGTATCGGAGCCCATTTGGGCGGCCGCTGCCAGGAAACTGGCGAACGTCGCAAAGCCGTAGTTTTGCAATCGCAACACATCGCCGCCTAAGCCCGCCTGAAAATCAGTGACGGTATCGGAGCCGTACCCCTTCGAGACGACGAAAGTATCGCTGCCTGTTCCTCCGGTCAGAACATCATTTCCAGTACCGCCAAACAGAACGTCGGCACCGGCGCTTCCATTGATAATCGTCATGATGGATTGCGTGCTCCTTTTACGTGGCACACAACTATGCATGCGTTCAAAAGAGCCTTATGGATTCGACGCAATTTGACGCATGACGAGCGAATCGGCTGGTGGCTGGATATTTCTGCACAGACACCGTAATGCTACGGGCTCGTGTGAACCGCGCTGCTTTGCAACAGGAGGCTCAGTGCAGGGCTCGTCATTCACGGGCGGGCGCCGACACCCTGGGTTCCGACTAGGGAACCGTATTCCGCATGCGGTAGGTAACCACATCATCTTGCGAAATTCCTGTTACGCACGCTCCTCGACTCACCAGGACTTTCGCCGGAGGGCCCTCAGCACGAACCCGGCCGTTTTCAATGCACACCACGTGGTCCGCATCGCGCACGGAATCCAGGCGATGCGTTATGAGCAACAAGGTTCGGTTCTTGAACTGCAGCTGGATAGCGCGTCGAATGCTGTCCTCAAGCGTCAGATCGAGCGCGCTCATCGCTTCGTCGAGGATGAGGAACTTCGGATTGCGCACAACCGCTCGTGCAAGACCAAGACGCTGCCGCTGACCGCCCGAGAAGCGCAGGCCATGCTGTCCTATCCAGGTGTCGTATTTGTCGGGTAAGGCCTCGACGACCTCTGAAATGCCCGCGACCCGCAGCGCCTGCCGAACCTCTTCCTCGGAGGCGTCGTTCTTGGCCATCCGAACGTTCTCGATTACCGTGCCTTCGACCAGGTCGACATCCTGGCCCGCAATCGCGAGCATGCCGAGCCAATCGGTTCGACGAACGTCTTCGATGGATCGGCCATCAACCCGTATGTCACCCTCGCTGGCCGAATACAGGCGTAACAATAGATTTACGATCGTGGTCTTGCCCGCTCCGCTGGCTCCAATGAGCGCAGTGGTCTTCCCCGCCGGAATGTCAAACGAAGCATCCAAAAGAGCGGGCTCCGTACCGGCATCATAGCGGAACGTCACGTTGCGAAAGGAGATGCCGTCCTCCAGTTTAGCCACCGCCACGTGCCCGGCCTTCGGATATTCCTTGTCATCTGTCGACAGCATGTGTCTGATGGACCGAAGCTGAGGCTCGATCTGCGCCATATACAGCAGGTTCCCTTCCAAATCTCGCATATGCGGCTGCAATCGATAGAGCAACGCGACCGCGGTCAGGCTCGTCGCGAAACCGATTCCCCATAAGTCAGCGAACGCGACTACGAGAAACAGCACGACAAGATATCCCACCTCCGTCAGAGGCGAGATCATAGCGGTTAGGCGCGCAAGCCGCAGTGCGACCTGTCGGGCCTGCGTCGAGGCCTGCTCGAAGCGTTTCTGGTGAATCTCCTCCTGGCCATACGCGCGGATCGTGCGCATACCCTGGAGTGTCATCAGCATATGCTCACCCAGCTTTTGATGAACCAGCTTTACACCGGCACCCAACTGCTGCATGGGCAACGAAAGATGCCGCAATCCGGCCGACACAATCATCGAAGCGACGAGGGCGAGGACGGTTACCTTGATTGAGAGCGCCAACAGAAAGGACGCGAAGAGAAACACCGAACACGAGCTCACGATAATGCGGGTAAGACTCGCGTATGCCCCGGAGATCACCCACGTCTCGGTTCCCAACACCTCCATGAGATATGCTTCGTCATGGCGTTGGAAGAACGAATAGGAAGTTGACAGATACTGCAGATGAACGCGGTTGCGCGCGACCTCATTGATCTTCTCTCCAACACGCGCACTGACTAGTGTGTTGACGAAGGAAAGAGCACCGCGAGCAATGATGAGAAGGAGCAGAACGACAGCAGTTTCGGTCGAGCTCTGAAACCAATTCGCCGCGTATCGGAGCGCTTCGCCCAGGAGGCCACTGGTCGACGTTGCAAGTTCCACCTGCCCCATGGCGAAATAGAAGAACAGGAGCACGAGGGTGATCCCGACCGTCTCCGCCAACGATGTAGCCAAGCCAAGGACAATTAGTGCGGGCGTCACCCAACCGGGCAGCGGAGCAAGCTTGAGCAGCTTGAACAGTTCGACCAATGCAGCGCGGCGAGCAGCTCTCGGTCTTCGTGCGTTGTTCGCGTGTTGTGTCATAGCGATTGACTGGGATCGCCGATGGCAAACAACGAAGCCGGGGGTCGAACCGCCCTGCGACGCCGATGACGCCATTTCCACCGGATTTCCGAGACGGTATCCCGCGGCACATCGTGCACCGCGACCCTGAGCGCGAGCAAGGGATTCCGTTTGAAAAGGAGTCCAAAGATTGAAACGAAGTACCACAACTCACCGCCCGTCAGAGCTCTCCGAAGCAACCAACGCGCATAGTTTCTGAAGCCCAGGTCAAGGAGCGCCGCGCGCTCGGGGTGCCGCATCATGATCTCATCCGCGACCAGCATCCACGACCGGAACATCCGGGTCTTGTTGCTCGACATGTTGTTCGGGAGGTAGCGATATCCAATCTGGTACTCGGGCACGACCGCGAAACGATACGCTTCCGCGACACGGCAATAGAACAGCAGATCTTCACAGCCTTCTGCCCCCGATGCCCTGAGTCCACTCTCGAATCCTTTTGAAACTATGAGGGCTTCTCGGCGGACCAGTGACGAGCTGCCGTTGCCGATGAAATTTCCCTGACAGAGATAGTCCAGCACCTCGCCCGCATGAAACACGGGATCGGACCTGGCGCTTACGCGACTATCGGCATCGATCCAGTCATACCAGCTGTAGACAAGACCAGTCCGTTCTCCTCCATCAAGCAAGGCTTGAAGCTGTCGTTTAATCTTGCAGGGCGTCCAGAGATCATCAGCATCAATGAACGCGACGAAGTCCGCGCGCGCCGCCTGCCAGCCCGCATTCCGAGCGGCCGCCACCCCCGCATTACTTTGTTCTATGATTGTTACTCGAGAATCCTGAATCAGATGCCGCTGCACAACTGCGACCGTGTCGTCTGTGGAGCCGTCGTCCACGACAATAATTTCCAGCTCCCGGTGCGACTGGGATCTGACGCTGCGAAGCGTCTCGTCGATCGTTGCACTGGCGTTGAAGGCCGGAATAACTACACCGACCAGAAACGCATCCATATTCATTGATACTGCTCCAGGCAGCGCGCGAATGTGTCCAGCGTAAAATCGCCTCTGATCTCAATTCGCGGCAGGTCTAACAAATTGTCCCTTAGTGTGGCGGCCCGGTTGACAGTATTGAACAGCGTCTTGTAGCCGCATTCGGCTGCGAGAATTCCAAGCCGCTGATCTGTGGAGCCAAAAGGCGCGGCAAGTGACGTTACGGGTCGCCTAAGCCATCGTTCCAACTGTGCACGAGATCGCGTCAATTCCTCGGCGAGAGTCCAGGTCGCAAGTTCCTCGCCGCGCGGATGGCTCGCCAAATGGCTACCAAAGGATACGCCCTCGGCGGCAAGCCCGGCGATCCTGACCGCGTCGAGCAGTGGAGCGGGCTCTCCGAACGGAGCATCCCATTCCGCCCGCTTTCCCACGAAGTCGGTCGCAACGAACACCTCTGCCGAGAAATCGTTTGCCTGCAAGATCGGCCATGCATGCTCGGCAAAATCCTCGTACCCATCGTCGAAGGTGATCAGCACCGGCCTGCCGACGAACGGATGATTGCTTGCCACGAACCAGGCGAGCTGATCCGAATTGATGGTATGGTATCCATTGCGGCGAAGCCACAGCATCTGTTGCCGGAACGCATCGGGAGACAGCCGGTACCGCGCCAATTCACGTGGTCCTTCAACCGCAACTCTGTGGTACATCAGGACCGGAGCGTGCGCGCGTCTTTCGGATTGCGCGACGTCAGACCTGCGCGCGACGGCACCACCCCACACGATGTACCGCACAACCTCGACTTCAATCGGGGCGTCGATAGCCGCGCATTTCACCTGTGTGTCAGGGGCAGCTTCACCCGGGAGTAACCGCCTGAATCGATCGATACGGTACAGCTCCGTCTCGATCGACGTCTCCAGGGCAAGTCCGGGTACGCTCTGGATAATTCGCGTGATCGTCTCCGCCCCATACGGACTCTCCCAGTCGAGCCCCGTTCGCGACATGTTGTCCTTCAGCACAAAGGCGTGCCCAACCACCAGGTAACCGCCAGGACGCAGCGCCTGCACCAGTCGCTTCGCCACCGATTGGAGTTCAGCCTCGTCATCGAGGTAGTAAAGGACCTCGGAGCAGACGATCAGATCGATGTCCTGCGGGAGCGGATTGGCGGACAAATCCAGTTGGGAGAATTCGATATTCTGATGCCCATTGCACCGGACACGGGCGCGATCGAGCGCCTTAGTCGAAATATCGGTGGCCTGGAGGCGCTTGACCCTGGGAGCCAATTGCCGCGTGAAATGTCCCTCCGCACAGGCAAGCTCAAGCGCGTCGTCCACTGGTTGGTCTGGAAGGAGCTCAAGTTGCCGGCTGTACTTTTCCTGTTCATACGGCGAACCGTAGTTCCAGGGATCTTCCTGCTCGAACAGACCTTCCCAAAATTGCTTGCGCGCGGTGTGTCGAGACCTTTCGGCACATCGAATCCGGCTGCTGGAATCGGGTATACCCGAAATGGCCAGCGGCCGCGCCTGGCCTGAAGCTCGCGAGGCTAGCTCGCGCAGTCGCGCCCGGTGAGTATCTCGGCCGTCTCGCATGAAACGACGAAGCATTCCGGTCCACTTGTGAAGTTCGATTCTTGCACGAACGAGATTTCCGAGCTGTGCTCTGATCTGGGAATGAACCAGGCCATTGGAGGCCAGCGCGATCCAGAACCGGCTGTCGATAGTGCCGAGGGCACCAATATCCAGCAGCGCCAGGATGCGAGGGCCGTCGCAGAGATAGACGTATAATCGATCAATGGTCCCGATCGGCCTGATGGTGGCGATACGGCGAAGGTCAACGCGCATGCCGAGCGTCAGTGTGAGCACCCTGGGTGCCGAAAGGTCGTCATACTCGAGCACTTTCCGCTCAAACCTGTATTGGCACTTTCGCCCCGCCGCGGGGTCGTTCCACGCACAGCCGATTGCCAAGATGAGGCCGGTTACCCCGTCCCCGTACTGCGACCACCGTTCCGCCAACTTGGCAGGCACCGTTCTGGCGCCGACCACGACGGCTTCGAGCAGGACGCTGGTGATCTCGTCCGCCGCCGTCTGGGCTTTTGGAATGTCCCTGAGCGTTTCCAGCATTGGATGGCTGGCGTTTCTGCGCCCGCATTCAAATCCGGCACACCAGAGCGCGAAGTACGCGTACGCCGCCGCGGCGCCGCCGTATGCAGTTGACGCTCCCGCCCGATGTGCGGGTGCCGGCGCGCTAACGCGATCATCACTCGAAAATCCGCGAGCAATGACCACCTGCGCGTCGGCCAGCATCCGTTTGACATCTTGCGTCAGTGAACGGTCGCTTGTCCGGTAATAGCTCAATTTCTCATCAACATGGATCCACCTGCCGCCGCAGCGGGCGATCCGTTGCCACAGGTCCCAATCTTCGCACGTGCGGAGGCTGGCCTCAAAGCCGCCGACCTTTGCAACAGCGCTCTTCAAGACGAGCACGCCATGAATGAACGTGGCACACGTACGAGCGAACCGCTCGAAGGCGTTGTCCTGGATGGCCGGATCGCAGCGAACGGGAGATTCACTGCCGTCAGGCATGACCCGGCAACAGTTGCAATAGGCAGCCACCGCCGAAGGATCGAGATCCAGCGCATCATTCATTCGGGCAAGGAAGGACCGATCAATCCAATCGTCACTGTCAAGGAACAGTATTCGTTCGCCGCGCGCGCTTGCAATTCCCTTATTGCGGGCACCTGAAGCGCCTACTCCGCCAGACTGCAGAACCCGAAAGCGGGAATCCCGCGCCGCATATTCGGCGACGATCGCGGCCGTGGCATCGGTCGAACCGTCATCCACGACAAGAGCTTCCCAGTCGAGGTCGCGCTGCGCGAGCAGGCCGTCAAGCGTTTCGGCAATGGTACCTGCAGCATCGCGGGCGGCCACCACGACGGACGTACGCGGATGGGCCGTCATCTTCGAAACCTTCGGCGATGATAGAACAGCAATCCGGCGAAATACCCCGTCACCTCCTCTTTGAGGAAGCGGTCGCGAATGCTCCCTCCTTCCATTGCATTCCGGAGCAGCCGATAGAGATACCAACGCGGCTTGTAATAGTAGGCCAGACACCGGTTCGCCGAGATCCCCGTTCGCTCATACTGCACCAAAAGTGCGGCTGCATGACCGCGCATGTAGTGATAGATCTGGCTGGCCAGTCCATCCATTGTACTGCGGTGAAAGTGGAATGCGACTGACGCCGGAGTATAACGACACGTGTAGCCGCCCGCGAGCAATCGATACCAGTACTCCGAGTCGCCCGAGCAACCGGCCTGACCGACGTCCAGGCGCTCATCAAAGAGCCCGACGGCCTGAAACACCTCGCGCCGGAACGCCATGCTCGCTCCGGCGCCGATCTCCCACGCGGCAAGAACCTGGCCGCGATGAGATCGGAAAACTGCGGGGTCGTAATCCTGTTCGCGATAGCCCTTGCCAAATCCCCAATACGTCTCGAAATGCCGTTGCGCCTCGGTCGCGAGCTCGGCGGGAAGCACAAGCCCAGTCACTGCACCGATCTCGGGAGAGTCAAACGCAGATGTCAGTTGCTCCAGCCAGCGCGGGTGAAGCAGCACATCGTCGTCCGTATAGGCGACAATATCTCCGGTCGCTTGGAGCGCGCCGGCATTGCGCGCAATATCCAGACCGGGGCGATCCTCGCGAATATAAGTTGCTGCCGCGGCCAACGCGACATCCCGCGTCCTCCGATCGCGCGATGCATTGTCCACCACAATGATTTCTCGTGGAGGATGGGTCTGCCGCGGCAACGACGACAAGCATTTGCTCAGCTCGTCCGGACGATCGCGCGTGCAGATCACCACGCTCGCCGAGAGCCTCACTTTCGTCGGGGTTCGCACTTTGGAGTCGACAGCTGACAGAAAGCTGTCGTTGATATGATCGATCCTGGCGTCCGTTATCTGGCCTTCATGCATCAGCACATGGCCGATCGGTTGGTTGGCACGCCAGAACACCGTCATGCCCTCGCTCAACGTCGTTTCCGCAACATCGGACGCCGACGTCACGGAGACATGCGTCACGCCTCTTCCCAATCCAATTCTTGCGAATGAGGTGTCGATCATCTTCGTGCGCAATCATGCCGGCGGGTGGCTATCGCTCCACCTCAGTGCGGTCTTGATAATGAAATCGATCTCGGATTGCCACGGGCTCCAACCGAGCTCCCGCTTGGCTTTGGCAAAGGAGGCGACGAGCGTGGGCGGGTCCCCTGGGCGGCGTGGGCCGCGGCGGACGACCGGGTCCTTTCCGGAGACACGCTTCACCGCCTCTACTAGTTCGAGCACACTCGTGCCAACCCCCGTACCGAGATTGAAGACATGAGTACCGCCTCGAGCCACCAGCATGTCACCTGCCAGAAGGTGGGCCTGCGCCAGGTCAGTGACGTGTATATAGTCCCTTATTGCAGTGCCGTCCGGCGTCGGAAAGTCCGTTCCCAGAATGGTGAAAGGCCGATCGGGTCGGCGCACCGCTTCGATCGCCAGCGGAATGGCGTGCGTCTCCGGTTCGTGGCGCTCGCCGATCTCGCCATCAGGATCACAGCCCGCCGCGTTGAAGTAGCGCAGCGAAACCGACGACATCTCGTACGCGCGACCGAAGTCCTCGAGCATACGCTCGATAATCATCTTGGACCATCCATAGGGACTAATCGGCGCCTGCGGATGCGTTTCGTCTATCGGGGTGCGCGTGGGTACTCCGTAACTGGCACACGTGCTGGAAAAGAGCACGCGCGAACAGCCGACCGCCCGCATGGCATCCAGGAGGGCAAGCGTTCCTCTCGTGTTGTTATCGTAGTAAATGGCGGGATCAGCCACCGATTCGCCGACATAAGCCAGTGCCGCAAACTGCGCGACGAGGTCAGGCTTGTAGGTTTCCAGCGCTGCGCGTACGCCGGCTGAATTGCGAATATCGCACTCGACCAACGGTCCCCAGCGCACAGCATCGCGCCAGCCTCGGGAAAGATTGTCGAGCGTCACGACGTTCCAGCCCGCCATCGCAAACGCCTTGCAGCAATGCGAGCCGACGTAGCCAGCACCACCAGTGACAAGAACAGTCTTTTTCATCTCGCCGCTTCCGCTCCCCGCGCAATCATTAGGCTCTCGAAATATGCAATGGTTTTGCGTAAGCCGTCGCGCAACGAGAAGGATGGAAGCCATCCCAACGATTTCTGGGCCAAACTGATGTTGGGTCGGCGTTGCTTGGGATCGTCGATCGGAAGCGGCATGAATTCGATAGCCGATCTGGATCCAGTGAGGTCCACGATCATCCCGGCCAATTCAAGCATTGTGATCTCAGCGGGGTTGCCGAGATTCATAGGACCGACGACGTCATCACATGTGTTCATCAGCCGGACCAGACCGTCGATCAGGTCATCGACGTAGCAGAATGAGCGTGTCTGCTGCCCGTCACCGTAAATTGTGATTGGTTGATTGGTTAGTGCCTGCACAATGAAATTGGAAATGACACGCCCGTCATAGGGACGCATACGTGGACCGTAAGTATTGAAGATGCGGGCAACCTTTATCGAAAGCTTGTGTTGCCGCCGATAGTCGAAAAACAGTGTTTCCGCGCACCGCTTTCCCTCATCGTAGCACGAGCGCGGCCCGATCGGATTGACCCTGCCCCAATAGGTTTCGTCTTGCGGATGAACCTCGGGATCACCGTAAACTTCCGAAGTCGACGCCTGCAGAATTTTTGCGCGTATCCTCTTGGCCAGCCCAAGCATGTTGATGGAACCATGCACGCTCGTTTTGGTCGTTTGAACAGGATCGTGCTGGTAATGAATTGGACTGGCCGGGCACGCGAGGTTGAATATCTCGTCGACTTCCACATAGAGAGGAAATGTGATGTCATGCCGGATTACTTCAACTTTTTGGTTGGAAAGCAATCCAGTCAGATTATCCTTTGAGCCGGTGTAGAAATTATCGACACACAAAACTTCGTTTCCGGCGCTTACCAACCGTTCGCAGAGGTGCGAACCCAAAAAGCCGGCACCGCCCGTTACAAGGATTCGCCTCGTTCGCGCCAACATTTACTCCTCGTCACAAATTCTTGTTGTCAACTCTCCGACTTCCAAATTCCAGCTGATCCTTATCTAAAGCAATTGTGGCCTGAGTTGGTGCGATGCGTGGCTCCGACGCAGCCGCAGGTGGGACGCAGGAACCGGGAACGCGCAGTTGCAAGGCCTCGACACTTTCGTCACATCGAATTTAGGTCAGCAACCATCTGACAAAATCGACAAATGCGCCCCTGCGGCCCCTCGTGTCGGATGCAGCCGCGAGCGGTATCCTTGGTGCGCGCATTGCTATGAAACTATTGCCTCGTGGCGGTTTCGTCCGCGGGATAGAACCGCGTTTGATGCGCTTCCGAGAGAACCTGCCCTGTCGATGATTTCGCCAGAGCGGTCCATTCGTACATTCCAGGCTTGCAAGGACCAAATGTCCGGACCGTCCCAGACGGCACAACGCCGTTACGGGGAACCGGAACGTCCTGGCCTCCCATCTCTCGGGTGCCTTGCGCTAGTGTGAGCGACATCGACGTGGCGCCCACGGGAACATTGCTCAGTCGGATCTCGGGATTTGGGAAAAGTGTGATACAGCCGCGTGTCCCGCCCCATGAAAAATCAAGTGTCATCGGATCAGCTGATGCAGGATGACATAGCGCGAGCAACAACGCGAAGACGGCGACAACAATTTTCACATATCGCTCCGGTCAGGTTTGATGCCGGATCTTCAGGCGATCGGCCATACAGTATCCACCAAAATATATCGCCATTTTATGGCTTGGTAGCTGAGCATACTGGCTGATCAAGGCAACAAAAGAGCGGCAGGTCACGAGTTGGCCATTGTTATATTTGACCGTCGACACATCCGTTGGCGAGCATCAGAGAACAATGCTGTGCCTGCCAACGGATTGAGCAAAGAACCGCAGGATGGTAGCTAAACCGTGTCCAGAAAAGTCCTGATCGTCGTACCGGTATTGAATGAGGCTCCCCACATCGAGACCGTTGTCCGTAACCTCGCTAGCGACAGCGTTCATGAAGATCGCACAATCGTGGTTGCAGATGGCGGCAGCACCGATGAGACGGCTGACATTGTGCGCCAGCTGGCCGAGGAGATTGCCGGCGTCCATCTGTTGCGCAATCCGCAGCGGCTGCAGAGCGCCGGGGTTAATCTGGCCGTACAAGTCTACGGTGCTGCAGCGCAGGTCCTGGTGCGGTGTGACGCCCATTGCCAATATCCGACGGACTATATTTCGCGCCTCCTCAAGACCTTGGACGAGCGCCAAGCCGACTCGGTCGTGGTCCCTATGGACTCGCGCGGTGACGGCTGCCTGCAAAAGGCCGTCGCCTGGGTATCGGACACAAAGGTCGGTTCGGGCGGATCGGCACATCGCGGCGGAAAGAAAAGCGGCTTTGTCGATCATGGACATCACGCAGCGATGACCATCGACGCCTTTCGCAGGGCCGGTGGTTACGATGAAACCTTCACTCACAATGAAGATGCAGAGTTTGACTGCCGGCTGCGTGCAATCGGCGGCCGGATATTTCTGGATTCGGACATCCGCCTTTCATATCGACCGAGGTCGGGTTTTCTGAGCCTGGCGAAGCAGTACTTCAACTACGGTCGCGGTCGATCGAGAACCGTGAGACGGCATCCCGGATCGTTGCGACTGCGCCAGTTCCTGGTACCGACTCACGTCGCGTTGATGTTCTGCGCCATCGTTCTGTCTCCATTCGCACCTGTACTGTTGACATTGCCGATGGCTTATCTGGCGATACTTGGGCTTACTGCAGTGACAATTGCACAAAAGCATCGCTCGATTTGCGGGTTGCTTGCGCTGCCGGCCGCTGTCGTGATGCACTTCGCGTGGGCACTTGGCTTTTTCTGGGGCATCCTGTCGATCCGCCAGACCACCTGGCAGATGACCCCTTCAGTTTCCTGAATCCTGCAGAACCTGGGCGCTGACCGGTGCGTCTGCATGCCGGCCCGCCTTCGCATAAGCGACCTCGGTCAGGCGGGCAATTGAGGTCCACGTCGGCACGGAGTCGCGCAGATCCAGCATTGCTTGTCCCTTGGAGTTTCGATAATCAGGATCATCAATTAGCCGCTCGAGTGACCGGGACAATGCGGCGGGGTCATCTGGAGGAACGAGCGTTCCCTCTGCCCGATCGCTCAGCCATTCGGCAAAGGTTCCAATGTTCGACGCGACAATCGGACGTCCCGCCGCGATCGCCAGCATCAGCACCCCCGATGCGTCAATGTCTCGGTACGGAAAAGCCAGGATGTCGGCGTGCGCGACCAGCGAGGTCATTTCATCGTCCGGAACGAACCGCAGGTCGAATTCGACATGGTCGTCGAGCTGCAGATCCTTCACCATCGCAAACAACGGCTCCATCGCCATTTCCGGCCAGCCCACGACCTTCACCACGCAACGTGCCCTGACCTCTCGGGGAAGCAATGCAAGTGCGCGAAGCATAACGTCGACGCCCTTGTAGGGCTTTATCTTGCCGAACAGGAGTATTTGAACGCGCCCGCCACCGGCCGAAGGCTCGTCCGCCGGTCGGGCGATATGATCCGTCAGCAATCCGTGCGCGATAACGGATATCTTCTCGTCCGGGATACCGACGCCCAGAAGGCGATCGCGTGCAACGGCCGTATGAACGATGAGATGGTCGAAGCAATGCAGAATCTTGAGCGCGCCAATCCGCTGTATCCGCGAGCTCGGATTGTTGTTGAACGGATTCGAGTCATGAACGGTCAGAACCGTTGGCGCGACCTTTCTGAACTTGGGAACGAACTGGCTGTCAACAATCGCCAAGGGCGCCCACTGGAAATGGATCACATCGGGCGGCGCTCTCCTGAAGCGCCTGATCAGCCGAGCCATTGATTCAGCGTGACTGAGACCCTTCAGTCCCAGCTGCACGTTGCGCGGAAGTTTCTTGAAAAAGCGCGACTGCATCCCAGGATAAAAATGTCGGTCAAGAAACCGCACTTCGTCGACGGACGGCTTCTGCCCAAGCTGGCGCCCGACAATGTTGGCTGCATGCCCAATATCGGTCAATCCTTTGGCTAATTTAAGATCATACGGCCAGGTAAACAGTGACGGATCGATCAGAGCGATTTTCATGCGATTGTCTCACCAACCATGCTTGCGGACTGTGAAATTACTTCTGGCTCATCAACGCATGGATTGATAGCCTTCGATGACACTGGCAGATTTCCTGAGCGAGACGCGTTGAAGATTAGCATCGTCATAACAGTCTACAATTACGAACGGTATGTCGGATTCGCAATCGACAGCGCGTTGAATCAGACGCGTCCAGCGGATGAAATTGTTGTCGTCGACGATGGCTCGATCGACGGTTCCCGTCAGATCATCGCCGGGTATGGTGACAGGATTCGAGCCATATTTCAGGCAAATCAAGGCAACATCGCAGCATTCGAAGTTGGGTATCGCGAAGCGACAGGCGATGTGCTGCTGTTCCTTGATGCGGACGATATCCTGATGCCGACAGCAGTGGAAAATGTCGCCGCACACTGGCGCGAGGGTCTCTCGAAAGTTCAGTTCAATCTGGAACTCATCGACGGCGCTGGTACGCCTCTTGGACGGTCATTTTGTGCGTTTCCGACGTCGTATACGTTACAGGACGTGCATGCAGAATTTATCCGGTCAGGAACGTACATCTGGCCGGTCATGTCGGGCAATGCGTATTCCAGAGAGTTTCTTCGTCAGGTCATCCCTCTCAATCCGCCCGTCGGATACGATGGCGCTCTCAACACGATCGCGCCGCTTTACGGGGACGTCGTCACGGTGCAGGCAATCTTGGGGCAATATCGGCTCCACGGTCGAAATATCAGCCGGAACGACGCGCAGGGCCGCGCCCAGCGCTTTCCCGATTTCCCTAGGCAAATCGGGTTTCGCGTCGCCGAGTTCGATATCCTGAAGGCGCATTGCGACAGGAAGTCGGTACATGTGCAATCGGCAAGGCCAATCGATAACGAGATCGTCTTTATCAACTATCGCTTAGCGTCCCGAAAATTGGGACTGAGGTATGTCGCCCAGGAGATGGACACATCGAGTTCGCTCCTGCGTCGCGGCATATGGCTGGCTCTGACCGAGACGACACAATGGCGGACCGCCGCCTCTCATATCGTCTGGTTCACTGTGTTATTCTTGAGTCCTTCCTGGTTTGCATACCGGCTGATCATGCTCCGGTTCAACAGGGCAGAACTCCTGAGGCCGCTCCTGAGGTTCGGCCGCTCCTGAGGTTCGGCAGCGTTATCCGACGCAAGCACGCCTGAATGCGCGATGGCGCAAAGCCAACCCACCTCGCAAGATCCTCGTCGCACGCCCTTCAGGCATCAATCACAGGCTTTCGAACCCCGCGAATTGTCCCCGGCATTGGCCCGTAAAGACTGGTTACGCCGGCAAGGCGGCCGCGAATCCGCCTGTCGGACTGGCGAAGGCGAATATTTTCCGACAAGCGCAGAACGTATTCCTTCGATTTCCACGCAAACCATGCCGCCCTGTCAAGCGCAGTAGGCTCGCGGAGCGACTCCGCCGCTTTTGCAATCGAGGATGGCAGCGTCAGCTCAAGGCATGGAAATGGAAACAAGCCATAGTTGTACAGCCCATTTGCCCAGAAGCGATCCATCTCCCAGTCGACTGGCCGATGGATCGTCGTCACGCTGTGGATAAATCGACGCGCTGCGCCGCTGGAGATCAGATAGGCCTGCGTTCCCATTGGCGCGCGCTCAAACCGCACCAATTCCCGCTGATCCAGCCAGGCCACGTGCTTGCACGGCGCCATGTGTCGCCCATACAGCCGGAGATAACCGATCTCGGCAGCCTTGCAGATATCCGGAAGCGATCGAAAGCTGAATCCGGCATCGAGAACGACGTCGTCTTCCACCACAAGTGTCCATGAATCGTCGGTGTCCGATGCCCCCAGTTGCGCCATGATGCTCATATGGCTCGCTGCGCAGCCGATCTCGGCTCGTGAAAGGCCCCTGCCCCAAAAGCGGATGGCCAGCGCTTCATCATATTGCGGGAGCCCCGTGGCTGGCACACGCAAGGCATCAAAGAAGGTCCAGGGAATACCAAGCGAATCCAGATTTGCACTCGCGCGCTCGCGGCGCACGGAACCGTCCAAACTAATCGCCACAACTCTGAGATCGCTGCCCATTGATTAGTCAGTCCTGCGCTGTCAACTTGGAACCGCATTGCACATGATCTCAAAAGGATTAGCGCGAACTTGTCTCTGCTGACAAGGAGGAGGCAAGCGCCCAGGCTGCCATGTTCGCGACGATGTTTCACATTGTTATCCCCGTCAGCACGAAATCTGCGGCTACACACTGAAATGGTCCGCATTCGAACGCGTTGGTGCAAACCGAAGGTTTCCACACTTGCGAGTGAATGTGTACGCCGCAAAAATGATGACGGTTAGGCAAGAGAGGCGTGGATGCCATCAAAGCGTCGAATCAACGGCACCATGGCAGCATTGTTCGTCGCATCGTTGGCTGTTGCTGGCTCAGCACTTTATCTAGGCCTGAGCAACGATGGTGTGCGACAGCGCCTGCGATCCATCACGCCCTCCAAGCGAAGCAGCCAGATCGTCGGTGGCGCCGTCGTCGGCCAGAATGGCAGCGGGTTGTATGCGGGCTATACGCTGTCCTGGGGTGACGATTTCGACGCCCTCGATATCGTTGGTCCGGCAAACCCGCGCGGCAAGTTCTTCCCGACTGGCGCCTATCATCCAGGCATCCGCGGCAATACCACGTCGCTAGGGACAGGCTTTGATGCCGACCCGCTAACGACAGGTTACAAAGACCGGAACCGCGGCGTCGCGGTCGACTTCGACAACATGTCGGTTTCCAGTTCGGTGCTGCGGCTCGGGGCGCGCAAGGCAACAGTGCGCGAGCAGGCATTCCTTACACCGACCGACCGGTCCATCAACGGAGGCGTCCGCCCGCACCTCTCCGCGATGATCCATACGGCCGGGGCATTTGCATACTACCCGAGCACCAATGCCGTCATCGTCGAGATACGTGCTCGGTTCAGCTCCAGGCTTACGAATCCGGCTGGCTTTCATCCAGCATTCTGGACCTATTCCGTTGCACCCGTGCTCAACCCAACCGGCAACGAGTGGGATCTGGAGTGCAACTCTCAAGGGATGCATTTCAGCAATATCGTCCACACCTCGGGGGCAATCTCGACCGACAACAGCGCCGGACCGTTCGACTATATGGACGATACGTTCCACGTCTTCAGCTTCGTCTTTCGAAACGGCGGAAGCACCCAGCTTTACGTCGATAGTGCCCTTCGGTCCCAGTTTATTGGCGTGGACTCCAATACCAAGAATATGCCCTCATTTCTGCTGCTGACGTCACACATATTCAACAATACGTTCGCGGGCGAGGCGTACGACGCCGCGGCGTGGGCCAGCTCCACGACCGGGGCCTATCTCGATGTCGATTGGATTCGCGGCTGGCGGACGGCAGGCGTCGCGCATTGGAAGCCGCTGGTTTCGGTCGAAGACCTTAATGTCGATTATGACGGCAGCGGCAAGGTCGTGCTCCCGAGCGCCAAGGCCCTGTGGGGTGATGCAAGCGTCACCGAATTCGTCCAGGTCGTACCCTACGACAGCTCCGAACCGGGCATGGCGGAGCAGTCGACGTTTACGCAATTCCCGGAAGGAATTTCGTACGATGCGGCGGCGCGCACGATCAAGGCGGACTTCACCACCGCTACGGGAAATCCCGGGCGGTCCCATGTCGTCGTTTACGGCTACAAACCTGACGGCTCAACGATGGAGCCCCTGCGATTCTCCATCAATCGCGGCCCGCGCGTGACGACGCCCCCCCTTTCAGCCGCCGCAGGCGACAGCTATCACCACGATATCTATGGGGAGTGCGATGTCGGCGTCATGATGCCGAAGATTTTGTCCGTCAAAGGACTGCCGCAGGGGCTCGCCTTTGACCCTTCCACCGGACTGATCAATGGCGTTCCCACGGCGGCAGGGGTCGCCAACCTAACAATCTCCTGCGCGAACAATGCGGGCCAGACCACAAAGAGCACAACAACGTTCACCGTCCACGCGCACGAGCCGGCGAACCGCCCGTACGGAGGATGATGCTCGACCCTCAACGTTGATCCGTCGGCGCCGAACTGCCCTGGCAGATATCCAGAAACTTTGCGAGGGCGCCGTCCACACTCGTGCTCAGTGGCCGGCTCAACTTTTCGAAGGGCTTGCTCCACGCATCGACGAACGTGCTGATTTTCCCATAATTATTGTCAAGAACCGAGTGCGGCAGATTCAGCAACACGCAAAAGATGTGCGTGTGAAGCCGGTCCGTGATCACGTAGGCCGACGATCCAACCTGCCTCATTCCACGGGCTACACGATTCGACGCCAGCAGGTGAAACCACCGAATGCGCACGTCGAGCTCCGACGACGTCCTGCCCTTGAGCAAGAGGAGCGCCGTCTCGAGCAGCGCCTTGACAAACAACCACTTTCCCAAGCCTCGTTGTTCGTTGAGCCAGTCCTCGACAACAGCAAAGTTTGGGAGCGGCGGAAAATGCTTTTGCTCTACCTTCTCGTGATCGGTTCGGAGCAGCAGCAACAATTTCTTGGTTACTGCCGCTGGCGAGCTCTGCGCCCCCAGGCAGAACGCCATGTCCGGACAGAGATCCACGGGCGCAGTAAATTCCGCTGTCGCGATATTCAAACTTTGCACGTCACGGACCAGAATCCGGAATTTTTTGTGCGAGTTGATGATCTCCGCGGCGCGCTTGAGACTTGCCTTCGAGGAGAAGTGTATAGTTTGTGGCAACTGAATGATCGGGCGATCCGGAAACTCCGACAGAAGCCTGAGCCGAAACTCCTGATGGCTGGGCCACAGGTCGCCAAAATTGCCCCCACCATGGATAAGGATCGGTCCAACAGGAACGGCTCTTTCAAATTCCTTCTTTGACCAGGTGTCATAGGTGCAGACATAGGAGGGTGCTCGACCTAGCTTTTTCTGCAGATAGGTCTCTTCACCCAACCATATGGCGCTGTCGCCCACATTGGAGTGGTTGGGGAAATCCACCAGCGCGAAATTCTCGACACCCACCAGATGGGGCCCGATGACCTTTTCGATCTCATCCTGCAGTTCTGCAATCAGTGTACGAGAATCCTTCATGGGAATTTCGGCCATCGTCCTGAGTTCGGTCCCATCGGTCGCATCACAGCATCGAATGGCTTTCGATGCATCGGCAAAACTTCCCATTCGACTAATCCACTTCTGCCATTGCGCCAAGCACCCGCAACGGTTGTGCAAACAACGCATCTGCGCGCCACCAGCGCGGACGCCGGATGTTTGCGCTGCGAGCTTCCCGCGTCTGTCATTCGATCTTCGCGCTCAGCCGCTTCCGCCTCTACGCTCTCGTGCCTCACTCGGTCCCCTCGCCGATGCGGAAGCCGACCGGTTCCAGAGCACGGAATAGATCGGCTTAGCAGCCAAAAGGCAAGTCTCGGCAACACTGCCGAATAGCGATACCACCGCACATATTCATGACAAGAATCGAATCTATTGGAGTCTTAAGGCAGGCAAATGTGTTGATCGCAACGAACATAGGCAGCGAGCCTGCAGGAATGCCGATTCTTGCAGCACGTCTTGCACCCAGGCGCGTTAGCGAGCTCGGAGTCATCGCATGATCGGTTTATTAAAAGACTACGTGAAGACACGCCTGCTCAACAGCGACGTTATGATATCCGGCACCTCAAAGGAGGAGGAGCTCAGGGAATTCTTCCGGGACCTTTTCCCTGTCGTTACGGACAAGAAATTAGTTCGACTGGGCGGATCCGCTGATGGCGGCTATTTGGTTCCGGATGACCTCGAAGGCTGCGTCGGTTGCTTTTCGCCGGGCGTCTACAACGTCTCTGACTTCGAGCTCGGCCTTGCCGAACGCGGCATCCCGTGCTTCCTCGCCGACTTCTCGGTGGATGCACCCGCGACCCAAAATGACCTGCTCGATTTCGAAAAAAAATTCCTCGGAAACGAAAACAACGCCAAGTTCATGACTTTAGAGAACTGGATGTCGAGAAAGGGCGCTCGGACCGGCGATCTCATCCTCCAGATGGACGTTGAAGGCGGCGAATACGAGGTTATCATCGAAACGAGCTGCGACGACCTGAAGCGCTTCAGGATCATGATCATCGAGTTCCATTCCTTGGACAGAATTTTCAATCCTATCGGTCTCAAGCTGATCGGCGCTGTTTTCAAGAAGATCACCAAGCACTTCGACGTCGTACACATTCATCCGAATAATTACTTCAAACCCATCGAATACAGGGACTTCAAGGTCCCGCCGATCATGGAATTCTCGTTCTTGCGCAAGGATCGCGTTTCTCGCCGAGCGCCTGCCAGAAGGTTTCCTCACGACCTCGACAGGAGAAACGTCGCCAATAGGGATGATGTCGTGCTGCCGAAATGCTGGTTCGCTCCGGGGTGATCGCCACCGTGGCCCCACCGATGAATGGCGCCAGCCGCGGACATCGGGTGCGCGACCGTCGGCTCGCAATGGCGGAAGTGCGCTTCCTACTCTCCGGACTGCCGGTTCTCGCCGAGATATGCCTGATAGGCCAGCTTGAGCCCATCCTCGAGCGGGGTCTTGGCCCGCCAACCCAGTTTCGCCAACCGGTTGACGTCGAGCAATTTGCGCGGAGTGCCGTCGGGGCGCGAGCTGTCAAAGCTGATCTCGCCGGAATAGCCGACGGTCGCCGCGACCACCCGGGCGAATTCGGCGATCGCAATGTCCGTGCCGGTACCGACGTTGACGAGCTCGCCGCTCGAATAGGTCTTCATGAGGTGGATGCAGGCGTCCGCCAGATCGTCGACAAAGAGGAATTCGCGCCGCGGCGTGCCGGTGCCCCACACCATGACGTTCTTCGCCCCCGACGTTTTGGCCTCATGGAAGCGGCGGATCAACGCCGCGACGACGTGGCTGTATTCGGGATGATAATTGTCGCCGCGACCATAAAGGTTAGTCGGCATCACACTGATAAAGTTTGAACCGTACTGGCTGCGATAGGCTTCGACCATCTTGATGCCGGCGATCTTGGCAATCGCGTAGGGTTCATTGGTCGGCTCCAGCGGGCCTGTCAGCATCGACTCTTCGCGCAGCGGCTGGACTGCCAGTTTGGGGTAGATGCAGGAGGAGCCAAAGAACATCAGCTTCTCGCATCGATTGACATGCGCTGCGTGAATGACATTGGTAGCGATCGCGAGATTTTCGTAGAGGAACTCCGCCCGCAGCGTGTTGTTGGCGACGATACCGCCGACCTTGGCGGCAGCAAGGAACACTACCTGCGGACGCCTAGCAGCGAACCATTTATCGACGGCGGTCTGGTCACGCAGGTCGACCTCGCTCCGCGAGGCCGTCAGCAGTTCGACATTTTCCTCAGCGAGTCGCCGCACCAACGCGGAGCCAACCATGCCGCGATGGCCGGCGACGAAGACGGTCTTGCCGGCCAGTTCAAATGGAGTACTTGCCATTGGCAACCTCTCGCCTCGCCTCGAGCAAATCGCAAGCCATCATTTCCTTGACCAGCTGCGCGAACGGGGTCCTGGATTTCCAGCCGAGCTTCTCGCGCACCTTGCTGGGATCGCCGATCAGGAGATCGACCTCGGTGGGACGAAAATAAGTCGGGTCGATCCGCACGACGATCCTGCCTGACTCCTTGTCGAGGCCGGTTTCTTCGACGCCCCTGCCTTGCCATTCGATTTTGCGGCCGACTTCCGCAAAGGCGAGCTCCACGAACTCGCGCACCGAGCGGGTCTCCCCGGTCGCCAGTACGAAATCATCGGGCCGGTCGGCCTGCAGGATCATGTGCATGCCTTCGACATAATCCCTGGCGTGGCCCCAGTCGCGCTTGGCCTCGAGATTCCCGAGATACAGCGTCTCTTCGAGGCCCGTCTCGATGCGGGCAACGGCACGCGTGATTTTGCGGGTGACGAAGGTTTCGCCGCGGATCGGACTCTCGTGGTTGAAGAGAATGCCGTTCGAGGCAAACATGCCGTAGGCCTCGCGGTAGTTCACGGTGATCCAATACGCATAAAGCTTCGCCACCGCGTAAGGGGAGCGCGGGTAGAAGGGGGTCGTTTCCTTCTGCGGCACTTCCTGCACGAGGCCGTAGAGCTCGGAGGTGGACGCCTGATAGAACCGTGTCTCCTTCTCCATGCCAAGAATGCGGATCGCCTCCAATAGCCGCAGCGTTCCGATCGCGTCGGCGTTCGCGGTGTACTCCGGGCTCTCGAAACTAACCGCCACATGGCTCTGTGCAGCCAGATTATAGATCTCGGTTGGTCGGATCTGCTGCATTAGACGGATCAGGTTTGTCGAATCCGTCATGTCGCCGTAATGCATCAGGAACCGCACATTGTCGGCATGCGGATCCTGATAAAGATGATCGACACGGGCGGTGTTGAACGAGGACGATCGCCGCTTGATGCCGTGAACGGTGTAGCCTAGCCCGACCAGATACTCGGCGAGATAGGCACCATCCTGACCGGTGACGCCCGTAACCAGCGCGACGCGGCGCTTCGACCTTTCATCCATATTACTCACCCGACTCCTCGGTTATCATCGACGATTTTCCCAGTTTCCCGAAACCTGTTGGCAATTGCGCCGAGGATTCGCAGGATCTCACGCTCTGGCCCGGCCGGCGCGCCTGTCGCTCGCCAGACTCCAAAGAGGGACCCGACATAAGCGAGAGCGCTCACGAGAACAATGGCGATCAACCGAGCATAGACGTGAGACTCATGGCCAAACGATGTGATGAAACTCCAATTGGTCAGAAGACCGACAATGATCATCGTGCAGGTGGACAAAGCGGTCCTCAGATTCACGAGAAATTGTCGGGAGACAGAAGTGTCAATCAATTCGCGGACCAGGACCATGTTGTAGACGACACCGCCGAGCGTAACCGCCACGCGAGCGACCAGCAGGCCAAGTACCCCCCCGACCCACAAGCCCGCCACGATGACAGGCAGCCTCACGATCAGGATCGCAACGTCGCGATGAAATAACCTGCGCGTCTGCCCAAGGGCCAGACCAAGGGGTTGGACGGTCGCACTGAGCGTATGCAACGCAATTGCACCACCGAGGAGCTGGATCACGATTGTCGCGCCTGCCCAGGCTTCACCCAGTGCGAGCGGAACGAATTGATCGGCGATCAACGCGAAGCCGAACCCAGCCGGAAAGGCAATCGCACACAGCATTGATTGCGCCGACAGATAAGCGCGTTGAAGGGCGGCCTTGTCGTCCCTCAGCCTCACAAACGCGGGAAACAGTGTCCCGGCGAGTGGATTTGTTGCTTCTCTTGTCGGCGTGGCGGCCAGGTCGCTGCCCAGCACATACGCACCCAGGGCGGATTTCCCGAGAAAATATCCGATGATGATTTGGTCGAAACGCCAGTTGAGCGTGCTGACGGCCTGTCCGAGTGATAGCCAAACAGAGAACGAGAATAGGGAGCGGCTCCCCGTTATCCGGAATTTCGGCCGGAACGGATGGATGAGATAAGAGGCGACGACATCGATGAAGTTGGCGATGACGGCTCCTGCGATAAGCGCCCAGTAGCTCCTGAAGCAAATGGCGATCCCGGATGAGACGAGGATGGTTGCGAGCGCCCGGCTGCTGCTCGTCACAAATTCCTGCCAGAAGACGAGTTGACGCTGCATCATCGCAAGCATCGGATTTCGAAGCCCAGATATCACAATCGAGCAGCTCAGGACCAACAGGATCGGAATCAAGCGGCCATCGCCGTACGACAATGCCACCGGATAAGCGAGCAGCGAGAGCAAGAGTGCCAGCAAGCAGCCGCGAGCCAGGCTCAACGTCCACGCGGCGTGGAATTGATCCTCACTAGGATCCTTGTGGTGAATGAGCGCCGATGCCAGGGACAGTTCCGTCATCGACGTCAGAACAGCAATGATGGCCGTCGCGACGGCAACCAGGCCGAAATCTTCCGGCGTGAGCATTCTCGCCAATATGAGCGTGTTCAGCAAGCCGAGACTGGCAACCACCAGCCGGCTCACGCCGATCCAGGCGGCTCCGATGGCGATTGAATTTTTCGACAAAGGGAGCGCCGTACGCGCACCAATAGCGACCATTTTCAATGCTCGTTCATTGACAGATGGTTTCCAGTGCGCGCTCGAAGATGTCAGGCGCAACCTCGAAATCGAATGGACTGGGCCCAAACGCTCCCCGCGGGCGTGTTCCCTTGCTGTCTCCCACGATGTAAGAATAGTGCGCGCCGGCCGACGTAGCGATCGTGTAGTAATAGGGATGCACGTGGTCTGAGGGGATCAGCTCCAGGACTTTCGTTCCAGGCGAGCAGAATACGAGATTGGTCAGCCCCGCACCGTGTGGGCCAACGACAATCGCGCATTCCGAGAAAAACGCCGCTTCATCCTCAACGTCATCAAAATCGTAGATCTGGAAGCCGAACTTTCTCAGTGCAGGCATCAGCTCTTGTTCGTTGGCAACCTTCCTTTGTCCTTTGCGCGGAACGTATACGCGCCTGTCGTGACGAAGCGGCGACTTGGCGACCGGCAAGCGGAAGAACTCCGTAAGCCATGGTGCATAATTCCGTCGCAAGCCTGGAAACGAAGTGCCGATCACGAGATCGGCCTGGATGTCCTCCTGGCCTGCCCACACGCACTTGTGCACTGGAATTCCAAGCCGGCGAACGAGTTTGGCTGCCGTTTCGGACGCAGGCTTGGGCAAATAGACATAGTCGACATCCTCGAGCGACAGGCCACTTTTCTGGAATAGCGCCAAGCGTCCCAGGCAATCGAGCAGGAAGTGCCCATAGTTCCCTCCGGCGAAATCACTCGCTAGCGAGAGACAGGTGCCGCTTAGCGGCAGCGGCGTCCCATAGGCAACTGATCGCGGATGGCGCGAGAACGACGATCCGTACCAAGTGCTCTCGTAGAGCAGCGATCCATCCTCCGTCACGAGCCAGCCGTCGGGACCGAGGATGCGGGCCTTGTCCAGGCGGAGAACGCCCAGCTCGGGCATTCTGTTGTCAACGCTTTCACCGAAACCTGCGTCGCGGCTGCCGAATCGAACCGGTGCCTTCCGGGTCAGGACCTGTTCCTCGACGGCAGTGACCCACGTATGCGGATGTTCACTTCGCCACGTGCGATGATCACAAAGCCGGCTCGGGCTGCCGCGCAATGTACCACGGAGGATTTGCCTGACGGCGCGAACTTTTGAGTTCATGGACAACTACCAATGCAAGAGACACTGACCGTGACAGGCAAGCCCGCATGACGGCTCACCTGCCACAGCCAAGCAAAATTCAGACCGACCTTCGGATAGCGTGCCGAGCGCAATCAGCGGTACTCGGCTTGATTCAGATCACACGGAGCTGTGCTCACGCTGCATGTGCACCCCTCCGATCAGCGGTGCACATGCAGCGACAGTAGACGGCAAGATCTGGCTTTTTTTGGTTGGATCACCGTGGTGTCGCAAGCAACTGGGACTTCTTTGGGGCCGACCTCGCCCGCGACTTCGGCCGTCAGTTTGCTGCCCAGCAGATAGTTCCCTTCACGCGGCACGGCCGGCAGCGCAAACTCGATCACGCTGACGCCATTTTCCCCTTCCTTGCGAGAGTCCTGTTGCAGCGGCTTCTTTGCCGATGCGACCATAGCGCCGGTTATTTCGTCGAAGACGTACGCGTGAAGCGTTCGATTTGTCGGATAGTCGTCCGGAATCTTGATCGGAATTTCGATCTTGAGCGGATCGGTCGTGCCCAGCGACAATACCCCCGCGTTCGGCTTCTTATCCGCTACTACGTTCGTAACGTTGAGGAATGTCGGCTTGGGCATGTCGTTGAGCGCTGCCCTATATCCAAAATCATTCGGATCCGGTGTCACGTCGCTCGGACCGCATTTTCGGCTTCCCCGTTCGGAGGGCGTGAACTGGCAGACGCGAACGTAGTCGATCTTGAACGCCTGCGGGAAAGCCGCATCATCGATCCCGTGCCGGCCGGCCCAGGCTGCTCCGCCGATAGCAAAATTGAGATCGATGTGCGCCGGTGGTCCCAGTTGGCCATCCTTCCTGAGCCACTGGTACATGCGCGTGTAGACGAGACGGCCATCCCAGAAGAACGAAATGCGGTCAGGAGCCCAAACGAAGCCGGCAATATGCCAGTCCTTGTTCAGATCCTCCTTGCTGACCATGTCCTGAAACCTGAGCACGAAGGAGCTGTCCACATACGTGTAGGACTGCGGCGTCCACTTATCTTTAGTCATGGCATTCGAGTGCAGCATGTTCGGCTTGTCTTCCACACCATTGATGACGTACTCGAAAATGTCGATCTCCGGCGGATGCCAGAACTTTCCATCGATATCGTAATCGGCTTCGAGCCAGAATGCCGGCCACGATCCCCGCGCATTCGGAAGAAAGACCCGCGCTTCATAGTAGCCGTAGTAGAATGTCTGATGGCTCCGGATCATCCCGGAATCGAACGTGTCCGCCCCCTCATTCTTTTTTGCAGTCAGATTCAGCGTACCTTCGGACACCACGTGGTTGTCGCGGTAGCGCTGCTTTTCATCGTTGAAATGATCCATCGTTTCGTTGTTGTAGATGTATCGGGTCGCCCATTTGGTTCGATCAAGCTTGTCGCCGTTGAACTCATCCGAAAACACCAGCTCCCAGCCAGCGCACCAGGCCGGCGTTGCGGATCCGAATGCAACGACTATCGAGGCGACACAAAGGACTTGCCTGCGCACGGCTGCGAACATCAACGAGATCCTTTCGGTACGGCTGTTAGCCGGCTGAGAAACGCTGTGCCGGCTCAATGCGCAAAGACTTTGGCAATGGTGACGCTGCCACGTCGCGAGCCGGCACACGCAAGCGCACGGCCCTGCGGCTTTTTCGCAAGTAGACGTGCAACTTGCGATCGTTTTGGGGCGGTGACTTGTCGAACAATCAAGAACATTTGACTGTTCCCCGATCAGGTTCCCTCCTTGAGTGCCGTCGAGTGCTTGATTGATCGGCCGGACTGCCGGTTCGCGGCGCGGTCAAGCCGGCTTCGAATCTGTCCCGTCATCTTCACTTCAAGCAGGCGATGGCTGATCGTTGCAACGACAAGCGACGGCGGAAGCGAGGCCAGGAGAAAAAACAGTTGCGATCCGCTCCCCAATGCATCGACCATGCCCGTTCGATACATGATCAGCTTGACCCCGGCCATGACGATCGGCGGCCAGAGATAGAAACTGAAGCTGATCGTTCCAAGCCACTGCATCATTTGCCAACGCAGCATTCTTCCGAACAGGCCGTTCCCTCGGGACATGCCAAGCAGGAAAATAGTCCCGAAGACGCCACCAAGAACAACAAATGGAAAAGCAGAGATCCAGTCATGGAATGGCAAATATGCCGGCGTGACAAAGCCAACGTAGTCTGTTGCACTGGCAAGCTCGAGGCCTCTCCAGACAGTCAGGAACAGCACGAAGAAGATCGCCGGGTACTTCGCCAGCGATTGCAACGACGTCGACGATAGGTACTTCTCCGCAATGAGCACGCCACCAATCATCAGGAGCGCGCGGGGATAGTACACGAGCAAGACCAGCGAACTGACGGCTAACGTCAGCGCCAGCGGCCGACTGACGCCGCTGACTAGGAAAACGACGGCACATACTCCATAGAACAGGAATTCGTATCCGAGCGACCACGCCGCGGGATTGATCTGGATGATGTCAATAAATGGCGGCGGCGCCAACAGATTTGCACCAACCAACAGCAGACTTGGACCCTTTCCTGAAAGCCAGCCAGAAATCGCGATGGCGATCACGGTCGTCCAGAGCACAGGAAGAATCCTCGCATAGCGATCAAGAATAAAGGTCACGACCGAGGATGCTCGATAAAGGCTTGGCAGAATCACGATTCCACTGATGCCGAAGAAGAACTCGACACCGAATTTTCCGGACTGCAGCGCTTCACCCAACAGCCCTCTGGCAAACAGATCGAACGTGGGTAATCCGGAATGAACGACGTGATAGACGAATACCATGAGGCAAAACAAACCTCTGGCACCATGAACGTAAGGGTTAATTCTTGCGCTCGCGTTGTGTTCCATGTGGGAAGTCGCTACAGGCTCTAGTATAGAGGGTGAACAGCCTCACGAGAGAGACCAAGGTGGATCGCGATCGTTACCCTGTGCCCAGACGCACCCACCAACCGAGGCGCCACGAAACAGTAATCGACGAGTCCCAACATGGTGAGCCTCGACACATTCCCAGCCAGAACCTCGTCTAACAAGCGCGCTGCAGCAGCGTCAAGCGACGAGACCAATAGCGTCATTTTCGCGCACATCGCCTTCATTCTGTGCATTTGCATGCAGCGCTTCGGACTCCTCATTGGAACCGGACAGATCTTCTTTTCGCTGTTCGGATTCTTCGCGCTCGTCGCGTGGGGATGGTGGGTTGGTCTGGTGAGCATTCGCGGGCCGCAGACTCTCGCATTCGGACTCGTCGTCGTCTGGTTTCTCTTCAGCGCGGTCGCCGCAGCCGAATCTCCCGATCGCGGTGTGGAGATCAGCTCGGCATCGCTTGCGATGGTTCTTGTCACGAATTCGATCTTCCTGTTCGGACCCTCGACGAGATTCTCCAACGAGGCGGTCCTTCCCGTCTTCCTGTTCTATGTTCGCCTGTGCGCCGTTCTGGCAATCGTCCAGATCGTTCTTCAATTCGGCGGAATACGGATCTTCTCGTTCAAGGATACAATCCCGGCGCTCGATCCCGTCCTCGTCGAGTCCGCCTACAATCAAAATGCGGTGGAATTTTATGGCTCGCTGAATCGGCGCGCGAACGGGTTTTTCCCGATGGAGCCGGGAGCGCTGTCCCAATTGCTCGCTATAGGAGTTGTCGTCGATGTGTTCATTTTGCGGCGACTTGCCTATCTTCCGTTATACGCCATCTCGTACGTGCTCACCCGGTCCGGATCAGGCCTCCTGGTGCTCGTCGTGTCCCTGAGTGTCTATCCCCTGATTGCTCCGCTCAAATCACTACGGGTTATCGCCATCGGGGCGGCCGTTGCCTTGATGATCGGTACAACGTACCTCATTGCACCGGAGCCTTTTGATCCCATCGTTAGTAGGCTTGATGAATTCAGTTCAACCAAGTCGAGCGGCTATGCCCGCTACGTCGCACAACTGCAGACCTGGGACTATCTCTTTCAGACCGACAGAGTGCTTATCGGCTCCGGGCCCGGCGGATTGGAACGGTCGCCCGCCTACTTCGGCGGCAGCGGAAATCCCGTTCTCAAGCTCGTTGCGGACTACGGAATTGTCGGGCTACTGATTTTCCTGTTCTATCTCGTCCTCTCCATATTCAGAAAAGACAACTCGATGCTCGCATTGACAATGCTGGCCTGCTATCAGCTCGGCGGCGGCAACCTCGCCATGGCTCCATTCCTGATCTTGATGGCAATGCTGTGCGTATGGTCGCAATCGCCAGGCGCTGCCCTGAGGTCGATCCGTCCTCAGGCTCTCTGACCGAAGTGTCCCAGCCAGCCCCATCATCGAATGATGCGGAATCGACCGAGCAACGCACGCAACCATTTCGGCCGCTGGGCGGGCACGTACCGCAAACTCACCAGGGCACGACGAAAGTACCGCGGACTGATGAGGATGCAGAAGATCCACGCCAGCAGCGATATACGCTGCGACCTTGAGAAGCCTTGTGGCGACGCAGCCGCTCCAAGGGCATCGACAGCGATGCTCAATGAACTATCCGCCGCGATTGGATGAAGGTCCGGCCGCAGCTTGAACGACGCTATCCGCAAGCAAAGAAATATCAAATTACTCTTAAGCGCATCGGGCGCAACCGGCAGCTTCTCCGTGCGTGCGATCTCGGAAAAGAATCCGTACCGCCTCTGCGTGAGGTCGATCTCTCTGGCAAAGCGGGTATCGTCTAGTTGAAGGAACGCCCCGTGATTGAGGCCGTGCACCCGATAATATGCTAATGGTTTGGTGATCGTCACGATCTCGCCACAGGCGGGAGCGGCCGCCAACAGATAACTGTCGGGAGCCCGATCAACGAAGTCGGACTCAAAATCGAAAATACGCTCGACAAACCATTTCGGGTAGGCATTTCCAGACCCGGGCGGGGTCGGATAAGCGCCGGTGGTTGCCATCCACTTGCGGACGTCCTCCGAGGTTGGACAGGAGAAGTACTGCGGCAGGAGGTTTCCGGTCGGCTGCCCCTCGGCATCGATCACGCGCATCTGAAACTGATATTTGCTCGCGGCTTTGGACCAAACGGATACGATCTCCGTCATCACATCAGGGTGCAAGGCATCGTCCGAATCGAGAAATATGACGATATCGCCGGACGACCTGCGAAAGCCATTCACGCAGGACATCATTTGCCCGGCGTTCGCCTGGCTGATGATTGTGACTTCGTCTGCAAATTCGTTGATCTCGTGGAGTGAATGGTCCGTCGACCCGTCATCGACGACGATCACCTCGACGTTTGGCCATCGTATATCCAGCGCGCTGCGGATCGCGGATCCCACGTAAGCTGCGTAATTGTGGTTCGGAATGACGACCGAGAGGCGCGGCAGGATCGCCAGCTCGACTTCCGACAACACAGCGTGTCCTGGTCTCTTCAACATTCGCCGCCTAGAATACTCGCGTTGTAAGTACGTCGCATGACGGCCGAGAGAACATCACACTCAACGGACGTCAGACACCAATCCAGGAAGGTGCAGCCTTTAGCACGTGTTTTCAAGCGCAAGGAAGAGGCAAGTTCCTCGCCCGCAATTCCACGGAACTATTTTACCCGTCATTCTGTTGCCGCAACTGCAATTCTATCCTGCCGCCGATAACCGCGGCTTCCAACCATCATGGATGTGCAGAGCAGTGAAGATGCATGATAACCTATCTAGGCACTTAGACGGTTATTTGGCGATCTCTGTGGTGATCGCTTCATCGCTCGTCGCAACGACAGCCGATGCTCAAATTTCAGGCTTCGGTCGCACGTCTCCTCCGATGTATGGCGGCTCCGGCATTTCCACTCGGCCTTCGAGTTCGGTTCGGCCGATGGAAGGTACGTTCGCTCCAAATCACACGACAGTAGACGGAAAGCTTTGCATATCAGTCAATCCGTTGACGCACCCCCAAGCCAACAACCCCAAGATCATCGAGCAGATTGTGCTGGTTCAAAACATTTGCGGTCAATCGATCCGGGTTCGGGTTTGCTACGCGGGAAGTTCCGATTGCATGGACGTGCCACTCGCAGGATACCAGAAGCTGCAAAGGCTGTTGGGGATCGCGGCCGGATCAACGAATTTTCAATTTGAGTATCGCGAGCTCTATTGAGCTGCTGAACCAAACGAGCAACCTGGTTGAACGCGAAATGATACCTTCACAAGACATCTACGATCATACCCGTGGCGAACACATCCTCCCATCTACTCGCGTTGCCGATCGAACCAGTGCCACCGCATTCAGGATCACCTAAATGGAACCGATGACGCTGAGCATGTCACACCCGCTAACGATGTTGTTCTCGCCGCATGAGCCACGCATGCTTGATCTGCAGAAGCAACAACGCTCGCCGGCGGGGGCACCACACGTCAAGCGATCTCGGTTTTGGCGGGCACAATTTTTGCACCGGCGGGCCGTGCAGCTCTCTGATGCGCGCGCTCGATTACCGGGGAGCCTTGACCGAAGTTCATCGCAGTTAACTCGGCACCTTCACTCACATTGACCCTCGCGCACATGTCCAATCTCACCCAGGCTATTGTATTTGGAGGCGCAGGCTTCATCGGTACACATCTGATGACGCGGATGCTCGCTTCCGGGCGCTACAACCGGATCGTTTCGGTGGATATCGGGAAGCCTAGGGCGCACGTCGAAGGCGTCGAATATGTCCATCATGATGTCCGTGAGCCAATCGACCCGAAGCTGGGTGGCGGGGTGCCTGCCGACATCTTCAACCTGGCTGCGATCCATGTCACCCCGGGTCATCCGGACGGAGACTATTATTATACAAACGTGCTGGGGGCGGTGCACGTCTGCCGATTTGCGAAAGACACTGGCAGCCGGAACATCATTTTTACCAGTTCGATATCGGTCTACGGTCCGACGGAAAGCCCACTTACCGAAGATGCGACGCCAGTCCCTGTCAGTGCCTATGGACGCTCCAAACTCTCGGCCGAAGCGATCCATCGTCTATGGCAGTCCGAACACCCGGACAGGCGGCTGACCATCGTACGTCCCGCCGTCATCTATGGCCGCTACGAGCGAGGCAATTTCACGCGATTGTCGAGGCTTCTCGAAAGGCGGGCCTTCATCTATCCCGGCCGAACCGACACTATCAAGTCGTGCGGCTACGTGAAGGACCTCGTCTCGTCGATGCTCTTCATGGCGTCTCGCAACGACAGTCTGTCGATCTACAATTTCTGCTATGAGCACCGTTACACCATCAGCCAGATTTGCTCCGCCTTCTCTCAAGCTGCCGAATACCCCAAGCCGACGATAACGATTCCGGTATGGCTGATGGATCTCGCCGTGCTTCCATTCGAGGTGCTGCAGGCCGTCGGCATCAAGACCGGCATCAATCGTGACCGGATCAAGAAGTTGTGGTTTTCTACGAACATTCTGCCGAAGCATCTGATCGCAAGCGGGTTCAAATTCGACTACGACCTGGCAAGCTCGCTTGTCGATTGGCATCGGGAATCCTCGACCAAGGATTTTGATTGAGGTCTCGTTGGCTTAATTTTTAAGTGCCCGGCCGATCAGAGATTCACCGGTGGAACTCCAAAGCCGACCCTCGCCACTACAGCGGATGCTCCGAAGCCCCCCGGCTCGTTCGCACTCCGGCATCTCGTGCTCGGACGTAACTCCGGACCGGATCCCTTGCCTCTGGGAGTTGCTCGATCCTCATGCTTGTCCGTCACACTGAGGCCGATATTGCATTGCAGAATTCGATGCTGGTCGCGCGTAATCCACCGCGGCGCCAGGCGGGTCGAGCTGTCTGCCCAGATCATGGGCAACCCTTGATCTTCTCAGGCGGCGTAAATCGTTAGTTTTGAAGGTCCCTTTTTTTGGCAGAGTTGGCGGAGAGGCATTGTGACGATTTTGCGGCGATCGGCACCGACGTTGGCCCGGCAGCGTTGCCGAAACCTGTCTGACCAAACAGCGTGTCGGACGATCCAAGTAGGTGTTTCGCCGGAGCCTCGATGGCATTGGTCGACCCTCGAGCGCCGCGATCTCGATCACCACATCCGGCGTGTCGAGTTCTGCCAAGGCATGACTTCTAAGCGGCACTTTACCATTCAAGAATCAGCGCGGCGGCAAGGCAGCCTGTTGCCGCATTCACAGAGATTTAGGTAGGCGGGCGGGATGCTTCAGAAGATCACATCTCGAGAGATCGAAACCACCGCGCCGGAGGCTCCATCGCTGGAGCAGACCATCTCCTCCGTGCTTGCGCTGGTGAGCCGGCAGTATCCTGTGATGATTTTCACGCTGCTCCTGTGCATCGGTCTTGCCGGCATCTACGTGTTCACGGCACCGAAGCGATATACCGGAACGGCGATCCTGATGATCGACAGCCGTAAGATGCAGGGCCTGCAGACACAAGCGCCCGCGAGCGGCGGAGATAACCCGATCGACTCGGCGATGGTCGACAGTCAGGTCGAACTTCTCAAGTCCGAAGCGATCGCCACCAAAGTCATCAAGGACTTAAAACTTGTGGGGTCGGCAGACTTCATGAGCGATGGTGGCGGATTGCTCAGCAGCATCAGTGGCGCGATTACCGGAATATTCTCCGAATCGACCCCGCCCACGGAAGAGCAAATACTGCGCGCAGCACTCTCTCGCTTTGCGAGCGGCCTCAGCATCAAGCGCGTCGGCGTGACTTATGTTATCGAGATCTCCTTTCAGGCATTATCGCAGGAGCTGGCAGCGCGGATCGCCAACGCAGTTGCCGACGGCTATATCTTGGACTCGTTAGAATCGAAATATCAGTCATCGAGACGGGCGGCGGTCTGGCTGCAGGACCGATTGAAGGAATTGCGGTCGCAGGCATCTTCTGCCGAACGCACTGTTGCGGATTTCAAGGCCAAGAACAACATCATCGACGCCGGCGGGCGACTGCTCACCGAGCAGCAACTCGCTGAAATCAATACTTCGCTGACGGCTGCGCGTAGCCAGCGTGCGGAGGCACAAGCTAAGCTCGAACGCATCACCGCGATATTGAATGCGGACAGCGACGATTCTAAGGTCATTCTGAATGACCTCGCGACTGTGAGCGAGACGATGGCCAACCCGGTCATCACCAAATTGCGCCAGACCTATCTCGAGTACGCGGCCAAGCAGGCCGATTGGTCGAACCGATATGGACCAACACATCTGGCGGTCGTCAATTTGCGCAACCAGATGCGGGAACTCCGACGCTCGATCATTGACGAATTGCGGCGCACCGCCGAGGTCTACAAGAGTGACCTTGAAATTGCCAAGGCGCGCGAAGAGTCCAGCCAGAAGAGCTTGAACGATACGATAGCGATCTCGAATAATACAGGTCAGGCCCAAATCGTCCTCAGAGATCTGGAAAGCAACGCTCAGAGCGCTCGCGCATTGTCTGACAACTTCCTGCAACTCTACATGGTCTCGGTTCAGCAGCAGTCGTTTCCCATTACCGAAGCGAGGGTGATCAGCCAGGCCGCGTCGACTCTGCCCAACAAGACGTCGCCAAGAACGACACTCATCCTACTTGCGGCGATCGTGGCTGGGTCGATTCTCGCAGCTCTCGTTGCAATCCTGCTTGACATGATGGATCGCGTCTTCCGTACCGTTTCGCAGGTCGAGCAATTCGTGGATACCCGCTGTCTCGCTTCGATTCCGGTGATAGAGCGGGGCGCCGTCAAAGCGAATTCCGCTCAATCCGGCAAAGCGGCCTGGCGATTCGGCAAACGCGACAAGCCCAATCTGCAGCAGGCACCCACGAACTACGGAAGATCCGGCACGACGTTGCCACTCCACGGATCCGCGCCCGGGTTCAGCCACCAGCAGTCCCACCGCGACCGTCTGCTTTCGACCGAAGAGAGCGTCGGGCGGCACGTGATCAATGCCCCGTTTTCACGCTTCGCAGAGGGATTTCGGTCGATTAAGCTAGCCAGCGATTTTGCGAATTTCGGTGCAGGCTCCAGCAAGGTCCTGGGGATTACCTCCGCTCTTCCGAACGAGGGAAAGTCAACCATCAGCGAAGCGCTGGCCCAAACCTTGGCGCAAAGCGGCTGCCGTACACTGCTGATGGACGGCGACATTCGCAACCCAAGCCTCACGGCGAGGCTTACTCCGGCTGCGCAGGGCGGCTTGATCCATGTCGTCCTGGGCCAAGCCGACTGGAGGGATGTCGTCTGGATAGACCCGCAGACGAATCTACAATTTCTGCCTTGTGCCATCACATCGCGCTTCTCGAATTCGAGCGACCTGCTGGCCTCGAAACAGATGGAAGACCTGTTCCAGGAACTACGGCAGCACTTTGATCGTATCGTTCTTGATCTTAGCCCGTTGGCGCCCGTCGTCGACGTCCGGGCGACCAGGGGGCTGGCTGATTCCTATATCCTTGTCATCGAATGGGCGAAGTCCAAAGTGGATATCGTCGAGCGCGTGCTAAGCGAAACGCCGGTTGTACGCGAGCGTATGCTCGGTGCGGTTCTCAACAAGGTGAACGTGTCAGTGATGAGCCGCTACGATACGTACGGCGCGACCTACTATCGCAATCGATACTACAAGAGGTACGGTTACGTCGATTAACATCCGATGCTTGATCCGGAGCTGCGGGCAGCGCTTGCCCGATATTTGACAGGGCCGTTGGGTACAACATGAATGATTTGGCGCTAGCGCATTCGGGACTTCTGATGGTGCGCTCAATTCTGCTCTGTGTTGGTCTCTTGATGACGACAACTCCCGGCCGAGCCGAGCCGGTGAGTCCGGGCATTGTGAACTGCGGGTCTGGGATCACCGCCGAGCAGCGTCGACGTTGCGACGAAGAGGCGTTCAAGCAGATCCAGTCCGGCAGCCAATCGACACAGCTTGAGAGCGGATGGCGACTGGTGAAGAGCAAAAATCCGGACGGTGGCGCCGATGCCATTTCAGTGATGCATGTCGTCGATAGTGCCAAGTCGGATACGGGCCTTGCTGGCCTGAGCCTGCAATGTGGAAAAGGTGGTATCGAAATTGTACTCATTGTACTCGAGCCACTGTCCCGCTCGGCGCAACCGAACGTAGCCCTCATAGCAGGAGAGAAGCGCGCAGAGTTCCAGGCATCTGTGATCCAGAGCGGCGTGGCGCTCCTACTACCCGCCGACGCCTCGAAGCTTGCTGCCAGCGACTGGCAAAACGCAAACGAGCTTGCGGTTGAAATTGGGACCGCGCCGAGTGCGATCCACGGAGCGGTGCCGATGGCTGGACTGGCGACGGCTCTCCGTTACTTGTCGCAGTACTGCTACGTTCGATAATTTGGCCCGGAACTGTCATGCCGCGCGAATGCCGCAAATCAACCGCATGCTGGGGCCAGTTGGGAGGGCGCGTAATGATGATGGGTCATAGTGGCAATCACCGAGACGAGGGTGGCGTCGCCTTCTTGGCCATGCGGCGCATATCAATGTCCCACTCGTGTAATGCTGCACTCTATTCCCGCTTCCTCGTCTCACGGTTCTCCGATTGTTCGTGGCGTCCCGGCTTTTGATCGCATTGCTGGCCGCGACTCCGATATTGGCCATCACAGACGGCTCCTCCGCACAGCATGTGATTTCACTTGCTACTGCGGTGATGGTGGCCGTGATAACAAGAGGTCCGGAGACGCAAATCGCGTCTGCCGCGCAATTGCTGAAGCAATTTCTCCTCATATTCTTGCTTCCGGTCGTCTGGATGACGTTGCAAATCTTTCCAATGTCATCGCTTGCGAACCCGATCTGGTCGGCGACTTCGATCGCGTTGAATCAACCATCGTTGCCGGGCCGCATCAGCGTTGATCCGGGCGCAACGTTGCAAAGCCTGTTCCTCTATCTGGTCAATGTGTCGCTCCTGGTGTCGACTGTCGTCATCACCAGGGATCGCCGCACGGCCGAAACGATCCTGTACGTATTGAGCGCAGTGACGACCCTCATATCAGTCGAGTTCCTACTCAGCCAGCTCGATTCATTCGCTGGATTCATTCCCCAGACAGGCGCGGCGACGAATCTGTTTCCGGCAGCAGCCGCTCTTGCAATGTTGATAAATGGCGCACTCGTCGCCCGGGCCGTCGAACGCCACCTGCACCAGCAGGACATCCGCAATCTGGCCTCGCCCCAACTGTGGGTCGGCGTTTTCTGGGGCTTGTTGGGAATTACCGTAGCGCTCGCCGCACTTATGGCCCTCGAACAACACACATTGGTGGCGGTTACTGGCTGCGGATTGATGGTCCTTGTTTTCATAGCCGCTGTGCGACGCTTGGGATTTCGGTTTTGGCCTTCGGCGCTGTTGTTCTCGGGCCTTGCAGCAATCGCCAGCGCGATGGTTGTGCCGCACTCTCTATCCGGCGGCTTGGGCCTCCTTGGATTCGTCAGCCTTCCCCCGGAAGCAATTACGCCGGCAAAGCACCTGCTCTCTGATGCACCGACGTGGGGGAATGGTCTCGGAACCTTTAGGCTGACTTCGATAGCCTATCGGGAGTTCGGCGCTGCTCTGGCAGATCCTCCTTCCACCGCAGTCTTGATGGCTGTCGAGGCAGGAAGATTGGCGAGCGCCATCCTGGCAGCCTTCGCCGCCCAGTTCTTCCTCGTTAGCTTTCGCGGCGCCGTTCGGCGAGGACGCGATTCCTTTTTCGCCGCCGCCGCGGCGGCCGTCGTCGTCGTCGCGCTCTGCGAGAGCTTTCTTGATTCAAGCCTCTCAAACCCCACGATTCAGGCGATCGTGGCGGTGATGGTCGGAGTTGGACTTGCACAATCGGTAGGACGGACCAGTGGCGCCGACCGCTCGGCGGAATGACGCGCGCGCCGTAACATTGGCTTTGTATGAACAATGCATCGAAAATGAATTCATCGAGCACATTTCGCATTCTTTTGATGGCGTTGACCTTGACGGTCGGATCCTATGCGATTGTGTCGGCCGTAACGGAGGTGACGGCGCTGGGTCGGACGACATTTCCTACAGATGCGGCCGAGATTGGGGCGCGGTGGACTGGAGACGCGCCCTCATTGCTGGAAACGCGCCCGCCGTTTGGATCGGAGCTGGAGAGCAATCATGCCTTGATCGCCGCGCTGCAGACAATTGAGTCCGGTCGGCAAAGGGCCACGATCCTGCGATCCATAGCGCATACCGACGCTCTCAGCCGGGTCCGGCGAACGCTGTCGATGTCTCCTTACAATCCTGAACTATGGCTGGCGCTGGCGCTGCTTCAGGTCCAGCGCGACCCGCACGATCCGGTCGTGGTCGAGGCCCTGAAGATGGCATATTTCGTCGCACCAAACGACGCGCGATTGATGCCGGCGCGGATCGACATGGCGACCCGCTTCGACGCACTCGCCCTTCCGGACGTCAAGGACCTCGTACGCAGTGACGTTCGGCTCATCCTAATTCGCCGACCCGGGTCGAGATCAGCACTCGTGTCCGCTTATCGGCGGGCATCAAAACTGGGCAAGACTTTCCTGGAAGATGCCGTTGGATCGATCGATTCGTCCTTCCTAGCGACACTGCGCGGTTGACCTCGTGGCGTTTAGTGGGCGCGCTTCGCTGCAGTCGCCCGAACCTAGTTGACCAGGTCTTCTCAACCTCACCAGATCCGATCTGGGGTGATGCCCGAGTTTACCGCTTCGTCACAGCTTCAGGTCGTCCATCGTTCAGGCAAACCGTTGTGCGTGGCGCGTCGCTGCGCGTTTGCCTTTCATAATCAGTTCTCCTGCGCTATACGTACGATTTCCACCGTAGCCCGACATATTGTCATGCCCATCCAGACGGGGTTCATGGCAGTGCGGGAGCCGAGCGCCGTTGCGCAAGACACTCCGAGAGCTGCCGCTCGATCATCTTTCCGACTCATCTGCTGCGCCTCGAATGTCGAGCGGTTCTACGCGAGCTTCGTTGTGGCATAGCGCTCGCGCGATCCATGGCTCCAGCGCCGACCGTAGTTCGTACGGAGTCCACAAACGCCCCTCACTGTCGTAGCCGATTTTGCACGGATTGATGAAGGCAGCCGTGAGGTGATTGAGATAGAGTATCTTGGGACGTCATTGGCCGGAACGAGCCGATCTACGCTCCAGGCGCGCTATGCGCCTTTCCGTTCCGAGGTTTCTAAGGTTAATTTAGCCCCATATTTGAGCTTGCATTTCGGTGGGATTGGATGACGGTACTTGCCATAGTAAGCATCTGGCTGCTGCTCAACGTTTTATTCGTGCTCATCGTGGTTCCTCCCCGCGGGTCGCGATCGCGCCTCAACAGATCAGGAACAATCTTGGCGCCGGTCCCGATCGAAAAGCATCAAGACCAGCTCGATCACAACGAACAATTCTCCCTTCGCCACGCTCTCGGATCACTTGCAACGGGAGTTTTCTTCGTCCTGATGCCCCGGCTGCTCGCACTGAGAAAGGCCATCGTGGGGCTGTGGAACAAGATGCGCGGGAGGCATAAAACCTGAAGGTCGGTGATTGGCGCGAGCTCCAAAAGGAGCATTGCGATGGCGCGCGAGAGTCTGACCGAGGCGGAGTGGCGGCTGATAGATCACGCAATTGGCCGCTCTCGTGGAGGACTGGTGTAAAAATCCACGCTGTTGTGGATCAAGATGGCTGGTCCATGAGATTGCCGCTCTCGCGCTCACAGGCCTCGGATCCAAGCGCAGTACCTCAACCTCTCGCCGGCCCGCCTACGCACACGAGGGTCGTCGCCGGCGAGGACAGCAATGCCGTGGTCGATCCGATCGGGAGCAATGTTGCTCAGCCCAACATCCAATCTGCGGGTCTGCGATGTGCCGTCAGGGCAACCTAAACCGAACGCTTCTTCTGCAAGCGTAAACAGTTCCGACGACCAGACCGCTTCGACAAGCTCACACGCAACTTCTCCGCTGAGCCTGCTTGCCTCAATCCACAGCTAGCTCAGCGCTAATGAGTCCACGGCCCCAGCCGCCAAAGCCGCTGCGCTGACCTAGTAGGCCTCTTGGGAAATGACGGTAGCCGCCGTGCGCGCCATGATTTTCAGGTCGAGCCAAATGCTCCAATTCCTTACATACCAAACGTCATATTCTACCCGCTTTTCCATCAGGTCGATGGTCGGCGTTTCGCCCCGAAAGCCGTTAACCTGGGCCCAGCCTGTCAGGCCTGGCTTCATGTGATGGCGGTATACATAATTGCTGATGATCTCGTCATAATAGTTGTCGTGGGCAAGCGCATGTGGGCGTGGTCCGACCAACGACATGTCGCCTCGCAGCACGTTCCAGAGCTGGGGCAACTCGTCAATGCTGGTCATGCGAAGGAAGCGCCCCATCCTCGTGACGCGGGCGTCCCGCTTGGTCGCCTGAGTAATCGAGTGACCATCCTCGCACACGTTCATGCTGCGAAATTTCCAAATGTCGAACGGCTTGCCGTTGAAGCCGCGGCGCGACTGTCGAAAGATCACGCTCCCGGGCGAATCCAGCTTGATTAGAATGGAAACCGTGATCAGCACCGGCGCCAAGGCCACGAGCGAAAACAAGGCCAGACCGATGTCGAGGCAGCGCTTCTGGAGACGTTCAAACACGCTGAGTGGTGGCCGTTGAATCTCAATTGCCACCGTGCCGCTGACCGGCAAAAACGGGCGCGATACCAGATCGGCGATCGAATTATCCGGCAATAGCCGGATCGGCTGTGGCACGGCGCGCAAGTGCAGTTCGAGTTGCTGCAACAACGGTAGCTCGTTCCAGTCAACCGCCAGCAGGTACTCCTGCACATCTGCTGCACGGGCTTGGTGGATGACATCGCGGATTTGCCTCTCCCAACCGTTCCCATCGTTATTAGCGGGAAGCACGAAATGGCGCACCACGTCGAACCCATTCTTGCGCAGGTCCTTGAAACGGCTCGAGGTGAAATCAAGCGGCTTCAGACTGAGTAGGGCAACCTTGCGGTCGACCAATCGGCCCTTGGCAAAGCTCGTCTGAAGCGCCCACTGCCACGCAAAGCGCAGGCTGAGCAGCCCAACACCGCCAACGCCGGTAAAGATGAGGAACGTGCCGCGGGACAGATTGTCCGACGATTTCAATAGAAACGCCGCGACCGCAAGGATTGTCAGTGACACCAGCCAGATGATCACCGCTTTGCGCAATTGCCAGACCAGATTTAGCAGACGGTGCGTTGCATACACACCCTGCGAATAGGCGATCACAACAAACACTGTGCTGACGATCAATCCGGCGCCGATGGGCGCTCCGTCTCTGGATGACGGCGTGGCGAGGTTATAAAGCTCCGACGCTAGCGCGTAGCAGAGCAAAATCTGCAAAAGGTCGGCCGCGATAACGAAAAGCTGAAAAGGCCTCTGAAGAGCCGTGCCCCGTGCGGAGGACACCGCATAAGCGCTTTCAGAGCTATAAGCTGCAACAACCATTCGATCCTCGAAGTGTGGAGGGTGCCTGGCGGTCATTGTGATGCTGAAGATTTGCCGCTTCCCAAGCAGAGGGTGTTAAGTGATCGCAGCGATTGTGTGGCGCCGCACGCAAATTTACGATGCCCGGATATGCGTCGCGTCGAAAATGCGCATCGAATTTGTGGCGCTCAAAGCTCTCGTCACAGTGCTGACATATCGGTGACGCGTTGCCCTGTTCTGAACCAAGTTCCACATTCCAACACGATGCTTCAATGGTCGCGCGAGCGGTGTCCGCTCATCTTTGCGACGTTTCCATCGTGTTGCGAGACTGCTACTGGAGTCATTTGCGCGAACTCCGGCGGATATCTATCTACGGATGTACCCCGGATTTGCATTAGGCATGCATCTTTGCCGCGCGGTGCACTTCAGTAATGCAGTTTCCACGGCCCTGTTGTCCGGCGGACCACACAAAAGAATTCCGCCCTTCTTTTGGCGTGATCACCGGAGAATGAGGACGTCACTCTATCCACCGCACACTGTTCGCGTCAGATGGAGAGTTCTCAGGTGCGGCGACTTGGGGAGATTTTGTCGACCACCTGATCGATTGTGCGCCATGATATCTCTCGCCCGACGACGTCGGCCAATCCAAAAGCCGCACTTGCCCGAGGGGGTTCGCATCTATGCGATCTCGGATATCCACGGCTGTGCGCATCTGCTGCAGCCCATGTTGCGGGTCATCGACGCCGACATGGCTCGCAGCCGCCCGCACTATGCGATCGAGGTCTTCATGGGCGATTACATCGATCGTGGTCCGGACACGCGCGCCACCCTCGACATCCTAGTCGAGCGGAGTCGCCGAGGAAATGCGGTCTTCCTCAAGGGTAATCACGAGGCATTTCTGGTGGAGGTGCTCGAAGACCCTTCACTGTTCGAGGATTGGATTGCCGTCGGCGGAACCCAGACATTGATGTCCTATGGACTCGCTCCGGCAGATCTGAAGCGCGATGAGCCAACATCGATCTTGCGCGATTTGATTCGCGCAATGCCGACTGAACATCTGGAATTTCTGGACAATCTGCGGCTGAGCTTTACGTGCGGGGATTTCTTCTTCGTGCATGCGGGCGTCCGACCGGGCGTGGGGTTGTCCGAACAGCAGGAAAACGATCTTTTGTGGATTCGCGCGGAGTTCCTGGAGAGCGAGAAGCATTTCGGGAAATATATCGTGCACGGTCACACGCCGGTGCGGAGCGCCGACGTGCGAAACAATCGCGCCAACATCGACACAGGCGCCTATGCGACGGGCAATCTCACGCTGATGAGCATCCAGGGAAGCCGAATGCTCGCGGTGTGAACGATCCGCATTCGCCTGCTGTCGATCGGCCGGGGCGAGCTCTACGAGGAGGGGCGAATATGCCTCCAACCGACACCTAATTGAGCATGCACAGCGAATGCGAGCGTGCTCGGCTTTCCGCCATCCAAACGCTCCAGGCCCGCTCGTGCTTGAGGTAAAGTTCCAACCAGCGCTCATCGCTGTTGTTCTGACCAAGGCGAAGGTGCTCCTGGAGCAAAGAAGGGCCTCCCAGAGACCCTTCCGGACTATCCAGCCTCTCGAACTCGACGGTTTCCGAACTCGTCAGCCCGACCAGGACACGCTGTCCGGCTCCATCTACGATGTAGCGCCTCGGAGCATCCTTCCTCGCCTTGGTCATGCCCTTGTACCTTCTTTTGACGTCTTATCCGAACGAGATCCCGTCACGCGAACCCATGAGACCGAAACGCTTGTCGGAATGCCGGAAGGTTGAGGTCCGGGGACGACGCCAACAATCCAGAAGCCATGGAAACCGTCCTGGATGGTGCGATGCCCATCAAGAGCACGCAGTGTGTCGACATCATGGTTCGCGATGATTGAGGACGCCGAAAGATTGTTCAGGCCTGCTCTGTCGGGAAGCAGCGGTGCTCCGGCATTCTTTCTGCCCGTCGAGGCGCAAGCTTTCGCAAGTGGCGCGGACGGCCTCCAAGGCGGCGTTGCTCAAGCCGGTTCGGTTGCGAACTATCCCCCTCGGGAATGAGCCGACGCTCAGGAAGACACTTGCAACCATTCCGAAGCCGTCGCATTATTTTCACGCCGCATTTTGAGAGGGATTCAATCCAATGAACTTTCGCGCTCCCGGTACATTCATTGCTCTTTCTGCCCTTGGCCTCGCTTTGACCACGACTGCCGCCCCTGCCGCGGAGCTCACACTCGTTCCGCCACATCATCACGCCGCCTATATCCGAACCGGGGTCGTGTTGTGGGATGACGTCTATCCGCCCGCGATCTATGGCCCGCAGCTACGCTCCGTCGAGGACGTCGCGGCCATGAAGGCGGAAGCGCGGCCCGTGTCCCAGCGTTGGTGGGGATATTGGTACGTCCGCTAGATATGTGCGCGCTTGGCAAGAGCCGAGCTGCGCTCCGATAATGAACCGCCGCACGACTGGGCAACCAGCGGCGGCGGTTTTCGTTTGGATCCCATTGAGAATGCGCTCGCGCACGAATGCGCGTCTTGGCCTTGAGCCTTGTATTTGACCCTGGCCTTGAGTGTTGGCTTTGAATGATGGCCTTGAGCTGGTCATGCAGCTCGCGCTGCAGGGTCGGGCACAAGCCGAACACCGCCAGCGGGCCAGGCAAATAAGACTTCGCTCCGTCAGGAAGGACCGCCGATTGCCGCGAGGGCCGCTACTTCGGCGACGCGCCCCGCTCCCAGGGCCGCTTGCCGTCCGTCCCTCTGTCCCAAGGGCGCGCTGTTGGGGCGTCCTTCTCCTGCGTGGCGGCCTGCGCACGATCGGCCTGAACCCGTTCGCGATCGGTCAATGGGGCCTTCGGAGCTGGCGGTTCGGTCTGCGCCAATGCCGGCGTCGTAATGAGCAGCGTCGCCAAAATGAATTTTTTCATCCCCGCCTTTAACACACCGGTCGCAGACTGTCCGATCTATTCGGAGCGCTTCAAACGGAGTGGTGCGCGCGCCGGGCGACCATCGATCATCTTAGGCGAACGCCCGAACGGGAATTAGCAGGGCAAATGAAGCAAATTCGGCGCTGATCCCAACTAACCAAGTCAAAATAAAAAGTGTCATCAAGCCTTTAGATGCGCGATTGTCGCGCCTGGGCGTGTGGCGTCTTCGTGGCTTTCTGCTGCAAGACCTCTCACTCCGAGGCGCTGATGCCGAAGTGGAGTTGAGATGATGGAAGCTGATGAGAGCGGTGGCACCGACCGCCGCAAACTTGCGAAGCAGCACGAGGAACGTCCGTACGAGGTCGGCTACGGCAAGCCGCCTAAAGCAACGCACTTTGGAGTCCGGCCACAGCCTCAGCGGCGCGGCCGGCCGAAGAGCGCCCACTTCCCGCGGCCGTCGAAGCTTACGAGATTTTTGGAGCAGCCGATTGAGGTTAAGCTTGACAGGCGAACGACCAAGCTACACCCGCACGAGGCGACGCTTCACGGACTGTTCGCCCGAAGCGTCAAAGGACATGCAAGCCGTCCGTGGCAAGCTGAAGGCCAAGCGTGGCCGCCCGGGACGGAGCGTCTATTATGAGCTCTGTCTGTCGACGGCCATTGCAGATGAGACTCGTCTCAACCATGCCAAGCAGAGACAGAAGGCCGCAAGCGGGCCTCGCACAGCAAAAGCGCCAAAGCAAAAGGGCGACTACACGAGCCTACGCATGAGCGATCGGCCGAACAAGTGATCCGAGTTTGCGTCGAGACGCCATCGCTTTCCTACCCGATCTCGCTCCTTCCAAGACATTTCCCTTGGGCGGGCTAACACTTCAAGTCTGCCGCTCAAGAATCTCGCTGCCGCCATTCGGCGGGCCATAGAGTTGGAGGTGCCCATCAATGCAGGAGCGTCTTGCCTACCTACTTTCAAGGCTCCTCACCAGTCGCGGTTCGGAGTGCGCGCCGCATGCGCGCGAAAGAGGCCCACAAAACTTGCGGGCGTTAGTCTCAGGGAAGCGCTATTTTTGGTCTTCGTTGCTGGTGCCCGTACCGGGACTACCGATCGGCAACCCGTTGGCGGCATGACCTACGCCGCTATTTCGCTCCGCCTGTGCAGCGGTCGGCGATGTTCCGTTTGGCGTCGGCGGCTGGACGTTCGGATTGTTCTGCGATGCATTGCTGTGGCTGGCGCCAATCGTGGTGTCCTGCGTTCCCATGCCTGAGGGAGCTGAGGCTCCGGAATTAGTGCTGCTCGTTGAGGTGCCGGTGCCAGCGCCGGAACTCGCCGCCGCCCCCGCGCTGCCACCGCCAGCGGCTCCTCCTGCTCCGCCACCTCCTTGCGCGAAGGCCGGTGAGGACAGAGCAATGCATGCAAGTGCCACGAGTGCAGATTTTCTGATCATGGATGATCTCCCTTTGTTTGAACAGCAAATCCACCACAGACGCAGGAAGTTCCTTCCGGTGCCGCGATTAACCTCAGCCGCGAGCGACCGGCCGGGCCGCTCCGATCGCGCCTGAGTGCGCAAGCCCAGTCACCGTAACGGCCGCCATCGTCGTGATTTGGGTCAACTGCACTGGCCGCCGCCTACAGAATTTCGCCAAAGAGCGCGGTGCTGCTGAAGTTCTTTTCGAGGTGGTTCGCGCACGTCGCCGCGGTGCAGCTTGACTAATGTAAACTCAAAGGTTGTCCTTCTATTGCATGTTGTTCCCGCTTTTTTGATCAACGTATATTTCTAGGGGCGTGCGACGAGTAAACGTGCTGTGGCGTATAATTCCGCAATTTTGCTGAGACAGCATTGCGATGCGCCCGTTCGGAGCTTGCCGAACTTCAGAGCCTTAGACTCCGCGTGTTGAGGGCTGAAGAGACTACGGTCCGCACAGGCTATTTCACAGACGAAAATCGATGTGGCGCGGGCGGGCGACACGACAGAAGCCTTAATCGGTCATTCGCTTCATCCCCGCGAAAACGCAGCACGGGTCGGGATGTCGTGAGCGGCGGCGAACTGTTGCCCGGAGAACTGGCGCCGAGCAGCCACACGCCTCGATCGCGCACCTCGATTGTGAGCCCGCGGAGCCCTATCACGCTTGCGGCTTTACCCGGGACAATTGATGCCGAACACTATCGAAGGCCTTTGGATGCTGCGGTTTTCAGCGTGTGATACGAAGCTACTCGCCGCAGGATCCTCATGTTCGTCGAAGAGCAGGTGGAGAACGAGAAGGCCAAAAAACTTGCGGCGGACGCCCGCAAAACATAATCCCGCTGCAACCCAAATACCAACATCTGCAGAAAAGTGGCGAGGCGACCCGTCGGATTAAAGATGGCGGAAGTACTTAGAATGACAGTTTCAACTCTCCGCTTCACAGCCACTTTGCTGGTCGCTGCCGGCGCAAGGCGCCGCGCTGTTCGAGCAATTCACGAACTCTTTTGGCATTGTCAGATTGTGTCTCCTGCCACTCGATGCGTTCTTCTGCAGTCCATAAGTAAGACTCGCGATTGAACCGAGCTTTCTCGGCCTTATCAAACTCTGCGTATAATTCGATGTCGCGCTCAACCTGTTCAAGGTGTTCCTGCAGAGTTGTTGGCATCGACCGTTCGGCTTTGGCTCTAGCGTAACCGGTGCGGCGATCAATGGGCGTTCTTTCGCCATGATTCATTGCCGTGTCCCTTCATGCATTTGGCTTTGATTTGTCGCTTTTGGGCGAGAGCCGGTGCCGGGCCGCCCGCTCGCTCGCTTGAAGTTCCCGGTTATCGATTGCACCACAAATTTGGCCGCAAGATGAGCAACAACATTGCTGCAGAAAGGACTGGCATTCCTCTGCACTTGTAGCGTTACTCATTCGACCGGGCGCACAGGTCGAGCCGGTGTCTCGCCCCGCAGCTGCGGGGTTCGCGGCAGTGCAGCCAAGAGCTGTATTCGCAACACGACAACCGGAGATCCCGGTGGCTTCGTCCAGGCAAATGGCGCCGATGCGCCAACTCATATCGTTAGGTTCGATCCGACGACCGCCGCCATTTCATCGGCGGTTCGGATGCACGCACCATCATGGGAGACGATCAGGACTCCCTGGTCCGGCTCTCGCGCGAGTGCGAAAGCGAACAGACCCGATGGCCCAATTTGACTAGTCTCAGGGGTGGTCCCAATCGCGGGCCATCTCTCCTGGGACGTGCAATGGACGCTCGTGCGCGACTGGATGGTTGTCATTTCGCTCTGCGCCAACATGCGGTCCGAATTCCATGCGAACAGGGAATTTTACAGGGAAAGCGCGCCTGCGGTGAGGCCGCTATCCCATGGAAATGCGAACATTTGCCTTGAAATTCAGCGCATCCGGGGCGCGATCCGCCGAATCCGAACAGGGAATTTATCGGTAGTGAACAGGGAATTTGCGTGCAAACGGCTGGACGAAACAGGCGATGTGCGGGCTACGGATCCGTGCCGCATGCCGCGGCGGGAATAGCGCAAGCATCGCCTGTGGATCACCGCCAGTGCAGGGGCGGCGTCTGCGCACGGCGAGGAATCGCGAACAGTCGCCGAATTTAACTGGCAGCAGGACCCTCCTAGGCTGTGTACTCATTAAGCAGCTGGCCGCCTTATGTCCGCTCACCCCCTACCAGCGGCGGGAAAGCGGACGTCTGCCGAGGTCGCTGAAGGGCCAAAAACGGAAGTCACCACCTCATTGGATCGTGTTGTTGGCACAGGAGATCAACCCAGGCGGCATTTCGACACCGAGCGCTTTTGCAGTTCTAAGATTGATGATCAATTCAAATTAAGTCGGCTGCTCAACGGGCACATCAACCACTTTGGCGCCTCGCAAAAGCTTCGCGACCTGATGGGCGCAGTGACAAAAAATGACGCTGAGACGCGACAGTCTCCGAACCGAAGGGAAAGTCTGAAATTGGCCGATTTTGTTGCAAAAGTCGGCCACAATGGATTTGACCGCTAGACCTTTCGTTGAGCCGCGCTCTGAAGCGCTGGCCCTGAAGCATTTTACG